>CALEEU010000026.1 GCA_937875975.1 uncultured Opitutia bacterium
CCCCGACCGCCGAAGCCGACCTCGCCCGTCTAAGCGTCGCCTGCGAACAGGCCCATGCTCTCGGTCTCATCGTCAACGCTGGCCACGGTATCAACTACGACAATATCCGGGCGATCCTGACGCTGCCGCACCTGAACGAGCTCAATATCGGCCATTCGATCGTCGCCCGCGCCCTCTTCACCGGCATCCGCGGGGCGGTCGCGGAGATGAAGGCACACCTGACAAAGAAAGCATGAACCTCGAAGGCGGCAACGTGCTCGGTGTCGGCGTGGACCTCACGGAGGTCGACCGTATCCGCTCCGCGCACGTGAAGCATGGCGCCGCTTTCCTCGACAAGGTCTTCACGCCAGCTGAACAGAAGCTCTGCCTCGCGAAGGCCGACCCTTATCCGTCCCTGGCCGCTCGCTTTGCCGCCAAAGAGGCCGCGAGCAAGGCCTTCGGCACGGGCATCGGCGCGGAACTCGCGCTCACCAGCGTCGGCGTGCTCAACGGCCCCGAAGGCGAACCGGTCGTCGAACTCGATGATAAAGCGCGCGCCTTGCTCGCCGCCCGCGGTGGCTCCCGCCTGCTGCTCTCGCTCACGCACACCGACACGCTGGCCCAAGCCTTCGTGGTGCTGGTCCGCTGAGACCATGAGCGCCTCCGCCCGTCTGCCGGTCCTTTCCTGCGTGGAAGCCGCGGCCGCCGAAGCGGCGTTCATCGCCGGCGATGCAGCCCTTTCCTGGAAGCTGATGAACCTCGCCGCGCGCGGGGTCGCCGACGAAGCGGTCTCGTTACTCGGCCGTAAGCCGAAACGGATCCTGGTCCTCGCCGGCAAAGGCAACAACGGCGCTGATGCCTTCCTCGCCGCGCTGCATTGCGCCCGACGCGGCACGGAGATCGTCGCCGTCTTCGCCGAAGGCGGTCCGGCCCGTGCCCAAGCCCAGCGCGCCTGGTCCGCCCGCAAGCCCGGCGTCCGCATCGGCGTGGTGGCCGCCGTGAACCTCCGCCTCCTCGCGGCTCACGAGTTCTGCCTCATCTTCGACGGCATCCTCGGCCAAGGCTTCCACCCGCCCCTCTCGGCCGAACTCCGCACCTTCCTCCGTGCGTCCGAGTCGCTCCGCGGACTCCGCGTCGCGGTCGACCTTCCGAGCGGACTCGGCGACGACGCCACTGGTCCGGCGTTCCGCGCGGACCTCACGGTCTCGATTGGCTGCCTGAAACGCCCGCTGCTCGCGCCGAAATCCGCCCGCTTCGTGGGTCGCCTCCGTGTCCTCGACATCGGCCTGCCGCTCGGCGAGACCGAAGAGGCCTGCGTGACCGCAACCAGCCTCACGCCGCTCCGTCGTCCTCGGCGCGCGCGCAGCGATAAACGCCATCAGGGTCGTCTGCTGATCGTGGGCGGTTCCGACCGCATGCCCGGTGCGGTGCTGATGAACACCGCCTCCGCCTTACGTGCCGGCGTAGCGCTCGTCACGACCTGCCTGCCGGAATCCGTACGCGCAAAAGCAGCCGTTGCCTATCCCGAAGCGATGTGGCGCGGACTCCGCACCGAACGCGACGGACGCCTCGCTGCGGCCAACCTGAAGGAAATCCGGACATTGCTCGCCGACAAGGATGCGCTGCTCATCGGCTCCGGCATGGGCGAGAAATCTGCCAAGCTGATCGGCGCGGTCGCCACCCGTTGCTCCGCCGACCTCGTCCTCGATGCCGACGCGCTCCGCCCGTCTATCATCGCCGCATCGAGGCAAGCCAAGGTCCGCGTACTGTTGCCGCACGCCGGCGAATTCAAACGTCTCAGCGGACGCGATGCCTCCGTCCCGGCGGCCAACGCTTATGCGCGCAAGACGAAGACGGTCGTCGTGCTCAAAGGCCCGCTGACCTGCGTCACCGATGGGACTCGTGTGATCCATATTCCTTTCGGTGGCCCCGTGCTCGCGCGCGGCGGCTCCGGCGACCTGCTCGCCGGCATCGTCGCCTCGGTGCTCGCGCGACGCCATGAACTCGGCCTCACGCCCTTCGATGCCGTGGTGCTCGCGACGACCTGGCACGCGCGCGCCGCCGACTGGCTGAGGGAAACCCATGGGGAAGAAGCGGTGAGAACCACCGACCTCCTCGCTGGGCTGTCCCCTGTCTTGCGCGGCTGAAGCCATCCCGCTGGCTGGCGGGATGCTCCCCATCCCGACCGACCCGCTCGCGCAACGCGTCCTGCTCAACGGACTCAAAGGCGTCGGGCCAATCACGGTGCGACGACTACGTGACGCATTCGGGGGCGATCTTTCGGTCGCGCTCGGCGCTCCGGCCGATCAGCTGGCCAAGGTCCAAGGCGTCAGCCGACCGGTCGCCGCGGCGATCGCCGCACGGGAATTCGACTGGGCCGCCGAGATGGGGCGCGTCCGCGACTTGGGCTTCCGGTTACTGAGCGAGGACGATGAAGCCTGGCCGACGTCTCTCGCCAAACTTTGGGATCCGCCGCTGGTGCTCTACGCCGAAGGCACGCATTTCCCGGGCGATCGCTCTGTGGGCATCATCGGTTCGCGCCATTGCACGACGTATGGCGCCTCGCTCGCCCGCAGCTTCGCGCGCGACCTGGCGAAGCAAGGCTGGTGGATCGTCAGCGGACTGGCCCGCGGCATCGACACCGCCGCGCACGAAGGGGCCCTCGATGCCGATGGCCGGACGGCGGCCGTGGTCGGTCACGGACTCGACCTGACGTTTCCACCGGAAGCGGTCCGCCTACGCGCTCGCATGAAAGCGGAGGGCTGCGTGCTTTCAGAATTTCCGCTGGGTCGGCCCGCGGACCGACAGACCTTTCCGCAGCGCAACCGGATCGTCGCCGGATTGGTGCGGGTAATGGTAGTGGTCGAAACCGACGTCGACGGCGGGAGCATGATCACCGCCCGCTTCGCCGGCGACCTCGGCAAGACCCTCTGCGCCGTGCCCGGCCGCGCCGACAGCCCATCAAGCCGCGGCTGCCATGCGCTTATCCGTGATGGCGCGACGCTGGTGTCTTCCGTGGATGATATCCTTACGGAGCTGGGCGAAAGCCGGGGAAGTCCTGCCCTGGCTTTGATCGAGGACCCGCCGGAGTTCGCCCGGTGGCTACCGCACTTCGCCGGCGGCACGGCGCATGACGCTGAAAGCCTGTCCGTGCTCGCGGACTGCACGGTCGCCGAAGCGGCGGTGAGCCTGACGATGATGGAGATCCGCGGCGTGCTCACGCGCCGGCCCGACGGACGCCACGAACGGACCTAACTCAGCGATGCGGCACGTTACCCTCGTTGGCCGGCACCGGCGCCGTGAGCGGATTCCCTAGGCAACGGTCGATGACGGCCTTGGGCTTCGCGACGCAGTCCCGAAGCGACCCCATAACTGGACGCCAACCGTCGCCGAACCCGGCCGGGAATGCCGTCGACCGCAGCGATGCATGATCGGCCTGCCAGAGCGCGCGTACGCAATGCCAGCCTTGCGAGACGAAGACAACGTGATCGTCGGGATAATAGGCCTTCGCCCGCAGGACCGAATCCAGCGTGCGCCAACCATACGGGTCTTCGACGATCGGACACGTCACGCCGGCCGAGCGCAATTGCGTCGCCATCACGCGCGCATGAACCTCGGTGCCGGAGGTCACGATGAGCTTCACGCGACCCGAGCGCGCGAGCGCCAGGGCAGCGTCGATACGCGGCCGATAGGTCCCCGTGCGTTCGCCGGTCGTGCCCACGAATTCATCCGTCCCCAAGATGACCATCACGGAGCCGACCGGGACTTCCGAAGGTTTACCGGCCAACCGACCCCACCCGGCCGACCAAACCCAGAGGTTCGAACCGACGAAGAAAAACGTCGTCAGGGCAAAAAGTACCCCCACCCCGCGCTTGAGCCATCGAGACATAGAAACGACCATTACGCCCAAAATTCCGTTGGCAAGGGGACCATTCATAGGGGTTTGCTTAAATTTAAGCACCTATTGGTTGCTGAAAGTCGGTATTAGGTCATTTTGAGAGGGAGTCCGCCTATGGCACGGATTCTGCCTACTTTTACTCAACATGAGCGCCACTCCTTCCGCAGCGAACGCCAAAGTTCTGGTCATCGACGATGACAAGGACCTCCGCTACTCGCTCCGCCGCGCGCTGGCCGGCCTCGGCCACACGGTCATCGAAGCCGACAGCGGCGAAACCGGCGTCGTCGCCGCCAAGCGCGAACAGCCCGACGT
>CALEEU010000027.1 GCA_937875975.1 uncultured Opitutia bacterium
CCCTACCCTCGGCCGCCCTGCGGCGGCCAGCCATGAGGTAGGGACGTGATTGCTATCACGTCCGTTCGCGGACGGACAGTCGGGGTGAAGAGACTAGCTAAGGCCCGACGAATCCCAACCTGCGGACTCGAACGGCGGTGATGGCAATCACCGCCCTACCTCAAGACAGCGGATGCGATGTCATCGCATCCCTACCCACTACCCGCCACCTGCCAAGTTGCCTCTGCTTCGCAGCATGCCAGCCTGCCAGCAGATCCCCACGCGGCCTCAAGCCGCGACTGCTTCGCAGCAGTTCACCATGCCAGCAGTTCCCCGCCGTCAGGCTTACTTGGCCGGAATCTCATTCAACGTATACCATCCCTCGCTGTGCCACAGGGTCTCGCCGGCCTTCGACTTGATATCGCCAAGGGCGAGGTGGTGGACATTACCGCGGACAAGGCCGTCGACGATGAGGCGCACCTTGAGTCCGTCCGCGGAGACGGTGGCGGACTTGATGGTGGGCGTGGTCTGATCGACCTCGGGGCTGCCGTAGCTCGACTGATAGATATAGGTGAAGGTATCCATGGTGTAGTTCGCGACGTCGGCGGCCGCAGCGGCGTCCACTGGGTGCGTGAACGTCACTTCGAAACCGTCATTACGCGCGGAGATATTGTGCATCTCGAACGGCACCTTGCCCTTGAAGCGCACGCGCTCGAAGGTGAAGTTCTTCGAACCGCGCGAACCCCAACCGCGATTGGAACCACCGACGAAGAGCGTGCCGTCTTCCTGGTCCATGCGGACCGGGATCAGGCCGGCTTCGAAACCGCCGAGGAAGTGGAAGACCGCGCCCTGATAGAGGCCGTTGACGACCTCGAGGTTGGCGCGCTGGACCTGCGAAGCGGTCTGCTCGCCGATGAGCATGTGGCTTTCCCACGGGCCGAACTTGCCCTTGGACATATCGCACGCGACGCCGGACGGAGAATTACCGACCTTACCGTGCGGCAGGATGAGCGCCGGCGGCACGTACTCGGGGAACTTCAAGCGCTCAGCGAGGGTGCGCGAGCCGCTGGTGGGCTCGGGCGGCGCGGGGAAGTTCGCGAGGGCGGCCGACTTGTTACCGGTAGGATTACCCTGGAACGATCCCGGGCGGAGCCACTTGAGCGAAGAGGAGCCGTTCCAAACGCCCTGGTTGTCGGTGTAGAAGAACTCACCCTTATCATTGGCACCGATACCACCCGGCGAGCGAATGCCGGAGGCCACGGGGATGAACTTACCTTCGGGCGTGATCTTAGCCGCCCAGCCGCGCCACGGGGCGTGGGAGTGGAACGAACCAGTCAGGCAGAGGACCATCCAGACGTCGCCGTTCTTGTCCGGGTCGGAGCCGAAGGCGTATTCATGGTAGTCGCCGCTGACGCCCCACTGGGAGCTGACGGTGTCGAAGCTGTCCGCGCGGCCGTCGCCATCCTTGTCGGTCAGGCGCGAGAACTCCGGACGCTGCATCGCGTACATCGAGCCTTCCTTCCAGAACATGCCGAGCGGCTCGTGCTGGTTGGAGGCGTACTTGGTCCACTTGATCTTGGAGAGGTCGGCATCGTAGGCGCCTTCGGCGACCCAGATGTCGCCGCGGCGGGTGCCGATGGCGACCTTCTTGCCAGGGAGCAACGCGATCGAGGAGACCTCGGTCACTTCGCCCGCGGGCGTGGGGATCTCGACGCGTTCGTAGAATTCGTTCTGACGAGATTCGGCGACGCGGATGGAGTCGACCGTCGCGAGCTTGCCAGACTTGGCAGCCTTGGTGGCTTTGGCGGCTTTTTCAGGAGCGGCCGACACGCCGACGGCGAGTCCGGCGAGGGCGAGGATCAGGGAGAGGTTCTTCATAAAGGTGGGTTCCGGTGATGAGGGTTAGCGGAAGGAGTAACCCAGCACGGCGGTCTCGCCGGGCTTGAGGGTGAGCGTGAGGGTCTTGTCGTTAGCATTGGCCTTCGGGGCCGGGCCGCTGACGGCGCGTACCACCAGGCCACCGGCGATCTCGGCGACGCCATCGCTCGGACCGCTGACCGCGAGGTCGCGGGCGAGCACGATCGTGACGGTCTTATCGCCGGTCACCTTGAGCGTGCGGGAGAGCGCAGCCTTGCCGGAATGTTCTTCGGGCAGCCAAGCGTCGGAGAGCGCGAAGCCTTCACCCGCGGAACGGAAGGTCGGGTTGCCGGCCTTATCGAGGTCGTAGCCCTTGAACTCGGCCGCGACCTTGACCGCGGAGAATTTCCATTCCTTTTCTTGCTTCTCGCGGACGAAGCGAACGACGTCGCCGGCGGAGCCTTCGAGCAGGACGCCCTGACCGTCGGAGAGCTTGATGACGTTCGTGCCCGCGGGCGGCTCGTTGCCGGCGCCACGGTCGGTCCAGTGGTGACCGCCGTCCATGAACTTGCCGTTCCAGAAGAGCTCGGCGGCGAGGTTGTCGGCGCTATAGGCGATGTTCAGTCCGTTCGGGAAACCGATGCCGATGGCACGCGGGGTAATCTTATCGATGAAGTTACGGTAGATCGCGGCGACGCCGTCCTTGGGCTGGATCGGGATGAAGACCCTCACCTTGGCGGGCTTACCGGCCTTCCCGCCCTTGGTATTAGAGAGCCACTTGTAGTCCTTATCCTTCGGGCCCTTGTAGCCGAGCACGACGACTTCCTGGCCAGCGAACTCCACGTATTCAACGCGGATGGGCGTAAGGCCCTTCTTCAGGATGACCGGCACTTCCTTGGCGCGGCCACCGACGGGTCCGATGCCCTTCACCTCAGCGATACGTTCGCCGCCGACATAGAGGGCGCCGAAATCGTCGCAGTCGAAGAGGAAGGTATACTTACCCTCCGCCGGGGCGTCGAACTGGCCAGTCCAGACCATCGCAAAGGCGTCCTTTTGGCCGGACTGGGCCACGTCGATCACGCCGGTGTTGAAATCTTCCATCAGCGCGGGCTTGAGCGTGGAGAAGTCAGGTAAGGTCTTCCACTCGCCCTTATACATCGTGCCGACGAGATTCTTGAGTGCGGTCTTGGCGGGCGGGAAAGGATGGTCCTTGAGCAGCTCTTCGGCGGTCCAAGGCGTGGTGCGCTTGGCGGTCGCGGCACGCACAGCTTTAACCTCGTCGGGCGTCACGGCGCCAGCACCACCCGCGAAGGCTTTGCGGACATACGTGAGCGCGGCGGCGATCTTCTCGTCGCTGAGCACGGCACCCTGCGGAGGCATGACGATGTTGTAGGTCTTGCCGGCGACTTCGACCGGACCTTCCATGCCGCTGAGCACGATCTTGATCGAGCGCGCAGCGGGGCCCTTGGGCCAGTCGCTGCCGACCAGGGGCGGCAGGCCATTGAGTCCTTTACCGTCGGGGCCGTGGCAGGCGACGCAGAGGGTGTTATAGACTTGGGCGCCGTCTTCGGCCGCCGTCACGAAGACAAGCGAAGCCAGAAGGGCGAGGAGCGACGAGGAGCGCATAAGGGGGTATCCGACCATCAAGCCGCCTATTTCAGACGGTGCAAGTCGGATAGGCTCGGGAAAAGACACCCACGCAGTGCAAAGGTGCAAAAGTGGATGCAAGTTTCGGGTGGCGGGTGGCAGCCCTGGGTGGCGGGTGGCGGGAATGATGAACTCAAGGAGAGACCGGATGATTAGCCGGGGTGCATTCTCAGGTCCCAGGTCTCGGCCATCGGGTATCTGGTTCAGGTATGCAGGTGCGGGTTCGGGTTTCGGG
>CALEEU010000028.1 GCA_937875975.1 uncultured Opitutia bacterium
TCCTCGCCGAGCTCGCTGACGATGTTCTCGGCGAAGGCGAGCACGCGGGCGATATCGCGCGTACTTCCAATGAGGTCTTTGGAAACTTCGTCGACGACTGGGGCAATCTCGAGCTGCGGATACGGCGTCTTACGCTTCACCTTGATGACGCGGGCGCGGCGCAGGCCTTCGAGGATAATGTGCGAGGTGCCGTCCTCAAGTTCGACGTGCCCGACGATGCGTCCGACGCACGTGAAGGGGCAGGGCGGTTCGTCGTTGTCCGGCGAGAGGCTGTCTTCATCCAGCTGCGAGATCGCGAACATGCGGCTGCCGGCGAGGGTCTCCTTCAGCATCTTGCGGTAGCGCGGCTCGAAGATGCGCAGCGGCATGAGCTGCTGCGGTAGGAAGACGCAGTTGCCCAGGGTCATGACGGGAACGACGACGGTGGGAACCATGTGAGGGAGGGTGAAGGGAATCGGGGGAAAGGCAAATGGCGTGAAAGGGCCAGAGCCAGGGCTTGGGCTAGGGCTGGGTAGGGAGGCATCCGAACCGCCAACCGCTAACCGCAAGCCGCTATCACCTATCTTTAGCCGTAGTCACTGCCACTGATCCAAGAAAAGCTTCTTGGGGTCCGGGCTGTCGGACTCCGCGAAGTAGACCGCCATGCGCAAAGAGGGCAGGAAGTGCGCGGGGAGCTTGGTCTTATTACGCGCCGCGATCTCGGTGAGGAGCGATTCGGGCGAACGGCCGGCGAGCTGGTCGACGCGGTAGTAGCCGGCGTCGAGCAGTTCGCGGGCGACGTCGACCGGGAAGCGCGAGATGCGCATGAACGGACTGCACACGGCCTCCCGACGTCGTTCGGCCGCGCGCTGTCGTTCCGCTTCGTCCACGATCAGAGGCGGGCGAGGATGGCCGCGCCCATGGCCTTCGTGCCCACGGCCTTGCCGCCAGCGGCGATATCCGCGGTGCGGATGCCTTCGGCGATGGTCTTCTCGACCGCGAGCTCGATGGCCTTGGCTTCGGCTTCGAGGCCGAAGGAATGGCGCAGCATCAGGGCGGCGGAAAGGATCTGGGCGCAAGGGTTGGCCTTGTCCTGACCGGCGATGTCGGGGGCGGTGCCGCCCGAGGGCTCGTAGAGGCCGTAGCCGTATCCGTGCTGGTTGCGGTTCGCGCCCAAGGAGGCCGAAGCCATCATGCCGAGCGAGCCGCAGACGACAGCCATCTCGTCGGAGAGGATGTCGCCAAACATGTTCTCGGTCAGGAGGACGTCGAACTGCGAGGGCTTGAGGACGAGCTGCATCGCGGCGTTGTCGATGTACATCACCGCGAGGGTGATATCCGGGGCGGTGGCCTTGAGGCGATCAGCGACGACCTTGCGCCAGAGGACGGAGGTCTGGAGGACGTTGGCCTTGTCGACGAGGGTGATGTGCTTACGACGGGCGCGCGCGGTGGCGATGGCGACGTCGGTGATGCGTTCGATCTCCGACTTGCGATAGACCATGGTGTCGATGGCTTCGATGTCGCCGTCGGCGAGCGTCGTGGTGGACTTCGGTCCGAAGTAGAGGCCGCCGGTGAGCTCGCGGATGCAGACCATGTCGACGCCGTTCGGGATGCGGTCCGGGCGGATCGGCGAAGTATCGATGAGGTTCTTCAGCAGCAAGCCGGGGCGGACGTTGGCGTAGAGCGTGAAGTGCTTGCGGAGGGGCAGGAGTGACGCGCGCTCAGGCTGTTCGGCGGGAGGGAGCTTCTCCCACTTCGGGCCGCCGACGGAACCGAAGAGGATGGCGTCCGCGGCGCGGCAGGCCTCGAGGGTCGAGTCCGGCAGGGCCTTGCCATGATTGTCGATGCCCGCGCCGCCCACGTCGTGGGTGGAGTGCTCGAGGGTGTGGCCTGACTTCTTCAGGACGGCCTCGAGGACGGGCAGGGCGGCGGCCATGACTTCAGGGCCGATGTAATCGCCAGGCAGGACAGCAATCTTCAGGTGCATAGGGAGGACGGGCAGTAAAGATGAACCGCGGTGTCGAGGGCAAGGAGAAGCGAGGATAAGGGGTGCCGAATTTCATACCTCCGGGTGGTTGCCAACGTCTGAAGCAGGGCTCTAATCTGGCCGCCTTACTTGTCCCCACATGTCCTCCCAACCTCTCGTCATCGGTAAATTCTCCCTCGGCATGGGCGACCGCTTCGCCCACGAAGCCGAAGCCCAGCTCGCCGCCTGCGTCGCGGCCAAGAAGCTCGGCGTCGAGATCGTCCCGGTCTGGAACAAGTCCAACCGCGAGCACAACATCATCGGCTCCGAGCCGACGAGCACCCGCGCCGCGGCCGACGCCGCCGTGAAGGCCCTCGGCTGGACCGCTCCTTACTTCCTCGACGCCGACCACATCGGCCTGAAGACCGTCGAGCGCTTCGTCGGCGTCTCCGACTTCTTCACCATCGATGTCGCCGACTTCATCGCCCAGCCGGCCGACCCCGCCGCGGTCAAGGCCTTCGTCGACCGCCACCCGGAACTCGTCGGTACGCTTACGCTCGCCGGCATCGACCGTCCGTTCACGACCACGCGCGCCGACGTCGAGCGCACGGCCGCCAAGTTCCTCCTGGCCGTCCAGGAAGCCGGTAAGGTCTATCGCCACATCGTCTCCGTGAAGGGTGTCGGCCGTTTCGTCCCCGAGATCTCGATGGACGAGACCGACAGCCCCCAGACCCCGCCCGAGCTGCTCGTCATCCTCGCCGCCATCGCCGACGAAGGCGTGCCGATCCAGACGATCGCCCCGAAGTTCACCGGCCGTTTCAATAAGGGCGTCGATTACGTCGGCGACCTCGCCCAGTTCGAACGCGAGTTCAACGACGACCTCTGCGTCATCGCCCACGCGGTGAAGCAGTATGGCCTCCCGGCCAACCTGAAGCTCTCCGTCCATAGCGGCAGCGACAAGTTCTCCATCTACCCGGCCATCCGTCGCGCCCTCGCCAAGCATGGCGCCGGCGTCCACGTGAAGACCGCGGGCACGACCTGGCTCGAAGAAGTCATCGGCCTCGCCGAAGCCGGCGGCGCCGGCCTCGCCCTCGCCAAGGAGATCTACGCGGAAGCCCTGTCGCACATGGATGAGCTCTGCCAGCCCTACGCGACCGTCATCGATATCGACCGTTCCAAGCTCCCGGCCGCCGCCGTCGTCAACGGCTGGACCAGCGAGCAGTTCGTCGGCGCCCTGCGCCACGACCAGCAGAACCCGCTCTACAACGCCCACATCCGCCAGCTCATCCACGTCGGCTTCAAGGTCGCCGCCAAGATGGGCCCGCGCTACCTCGAGCAGCTCAAGGCCTGCCGCGAGTCCTGCGCGCGTAATGTGACCGGCAACCTCTTCGACCGTCACATCAAGCCGCTCTTCCTATGAACGGAGGGCCCTCGACGGGCCGTGGGCCGGCGCTGGTCGTCTGCCTGCTCGGAGGACTCATCGCCTTCGCCCTTGCGTTGGTCGGGCTCGTCCCGGAGGGGGATTTTTCCGTCAAGGAGCCACTGGATCTCATCAAACTGCTCTTCGTCTTCGCCCCGGCTTTCCCGTTCCTCATGCTCGCCGGTGTCGCGATGTTGCTGAAGGATCGGTTCCTCCTGGCCGGGACGATCGTCATCGCCGTCCTGCTCATCCTGAGCTGCGGCTTCTACCTGATGGCGCAGGCCGAGCATCGGGTCCGGCCTGACGGCACGGAGCATGCGCTCACCTATCTCATCGTGCCTTTCCTCCAGGTGCCGGCCGTTTTCACGGCTCTCGGCGTCCTGGCGCTCTGGCGCGCCTGGCTTGGTCGGAATGCTTGAACGGATGAAGTCAGTACGGGGTCAGACCGCTTCTG
>CALEEU010000029.1 GCA_937875975.1 uncultured Opitutia bacterium
ACGTGATGGACTGGTCCCAGATGCTCATCGGCCACCTCCAGCACCACCTGCGCGATCCGAACCGCGACCACCAGCACGGCCGCCTCTATCGCCTGACCTATCCGTCTCGCCCCCTGCTCACGCCGAAGAAGATCGACGGCGAGTCCGTCGAGAACCTCCTCGCGCTCCTCACCGAGCACGAGGACAACGTCCGCCAGCGCGCCAAGATCGAACTGCATAAGCACGACTCCGCCAAGGTGATCGCCGCGACCCAGAAGTGGGCCAAGCAGTTCAATCCGACCAAGGTCGAAGACGCCCACCACCTCCTCGAAGCCCTCTGGGTACACCAGTGGCATGACTTCGTGAACCTCGAGCTTCTCGGCCAGCTCCTCAAGTCGCCTGAGCCTCGCGCCCGCGCCCAAGCCGTCCGCGTCGCCATCTACCAGCGTGACCGTATCCCGGATGCGCTCGCCATCATGGAGAACGCCGTCAAGGACGCCCACCTGCGCGTCCAACTCGAAGGCGTCCGTGGCCTGAGCTTCTTCCGCGGCAAGGACACCGACCGTGCCATCGCCGCCGCCGCTTCCCTCAAGGGCGCCAAGGATTACTACATCGCCTATTGCCTCCGTCAGACGATGAAGCAGCTCGAGTCCCTCCCCGAGGGCAAGGGCAAGGTGAACCTCCGCGACTACGCCGACCAGAAGGAAGCCTCCTACGGCCCGACCGACAAGAAGCTCTCCAAGGACGACAAGCGCCTCTACGACAAGGGCAAGGAAGTCTACTTCCGCGAAGCCCACTGCTCGACCTGCCACCAGGCCGACGGCCGCGGCGCCGAGATGCCCAAGGAACCCGGCAAGCCCGCTCGCGGCGCTTACCCGCCCCTCGGTCGCACCCCGGGCTACCCCTCCAACGGCTGGCTCGAAGGCGACCCTGACCGCGTCATCAAGATCGTCCTCAACGGCCTCTACGGCACGCAGACGATCGACGGTAAGACCTACGGCGACCCCGCCTCGGGCCAGCCCGTCATGACCGGCCTCGGCCAGCTCATGAACGACGAGGAAGTCGCCGCGGTCATCACCTACGTCCGCCAGTCCTTCGGCAACAACCTCCCGGCCGTCAAGCCGGCCCAGGTCAAGAAGGTCCGCGCCGAGATCAAGGGCAAGAACAACGCCCTCTACACGGTCGAGGAAATCCTCAAGGAACACCCGCTCGGCGCGCCCGCCAAGGCCGAGCCGACGAAGGGTAACAAGAAGAAGTAAGCCTCCGGACTTGCTCCCCCCAAAGGGCGTGCCAAGTGGCACGCCCTTTTTCGTGCCTGTCAATAACTCGTCCGCTTATGACGAGCGGTCCGCTTGCCTCTGGCCCAAGTTCCGCAAGAGTAAGGGCATGAGACCCGCCCTCTGGAAGGCCGTCGCCGACCACCTCAAGCCGCATGAACAGCCGTACCGCCTGACCGCGCGGGACGACTTCAACGCACGTGTGGTGCTGAAGGGTTCGAAGGCGCTCATCCGCGCCTTCTACCAGCCGCGCGAAGGCGACGTCCCCGGCGAAGCGACCATCAGCCTCACGCTCGATGGCCAATCCGAGATCGGTGCGATCGCGGCGTTCCTCTCGAACCAGAAGCGCTACGCGAAGAAGTTGCCGTCCACCCTGCACTTCTCGCAGGAACTCTCGCATCGTCGCCCCGGCGGCCTCGGCGAAGCCCGCCTGACCTTCAAGGCCAACGTCGTTTCGTGGCATGATGCGAAGCTCATCGAGCGTCTCTCTCTTTTCTACGCCGACAGCGCGCAAGCCCTCTTCCAGCTCCACACCGAGCTCATGACGACGGGAGAGTGAGCGGTCGCGAAGCGACCGGAACAGATGGCTGAGTCGATGGCAGAGGGCAGAGGACGGAATGATTAGAGCATCGAGTATGGAGTATCGAGTATCGGGGTAGTGCATGCCTTGGGGTAGGGTCAGCACTGCGTGCTGACCTAGTTTGCCTTGGGCTGAATTGAAGAGTCCCGCCACCTGCCACCCGGGGCTGCCACCCGCCACCCAAGATAGGTCTTAGCGGATAGCGGTTGGCGGATAGCGGTTAAAAACAGTGGGAACCGGAGACCGGATGATTGGCTAGGGTTCATATGTCCGCAGCAAACTTTCCCGGTTTCCGGTCTCCCTTTGCTCGTTCGTGTTCCCAACCGCCAACCGCTAACCGCCAGCCGCCATCACCATTAACGGGTCTCCCTGGCCAACTGGCGGACTGGTCAACGGATCAACTTACCCATCCGCCAACCGCCTACCGCTAACCGCTTCCACCCTTCATTTCCCTTCCCTTTTCCCCCGACAGGGTCTTAAAAAGACCCCTTCCCTTTTCCGTCCATGACCTCCGCCCAAGTCCGCCAATCCTTCCTCGATTTCTTCAAATCGAAGCAGCACTCGATCGTCCAGTCGTCGAGCCTGATGCCGGACTCCCCTAACCTGCTCTTCACCAACGCCGGGATGAACCAGTTCGTCCCGATCTTCCTCGGCCAGACGAAGTGCCCGTACACCCCCGGCCGCGCCGCCGACACCCAGAAGTGTATCCGCGCGGGCGGTAAGCATAACGACCTCGAGGACGTCGGTCTGGACACCTACCACCACACGTTCTTCGAGATGCTGGGCAACTGGTCCTTCGGCGACTACTTCAAGCGTGAGGCCATCGACTACGCCTGGGAACTCATCACCGAAGTCTGGAAATTCCCGAAGCACCGCCTCTACGCCACGGTCTACAAGCCGGACAAGTCCAAGGGCGATCCTTCAGAATTCGACCAAGAAGCCTGGGACGCCTGGGCCGAGAAGTTCCGCGCGGCCGGCCTCGACCCCGAGGTCCATATCGTGAACGGGAATAAGAAAGATAATTTCTGGATGATGGGCGAGACCGGTCCCTGCGGTCCTTGCACCGAACTCCACGTCGACCTCACGCCCGAAGGCGACACGAAGGGAACGCTCGTCAACGGCAGCGACGCTCGCTGCATGGAGATCTGGAACCTGGTCTTCATCCAGTTCAACGCCAACCCCGACGGCACCTTCAGCCCGCTCCCGGCCCGCCACGTCGATACGGGCATGGGCTTTGAACGCGTCGCTGGCATCATGCAGTGCACGAAGAATTTCAAGGACTTCTCGGGCGTGATCTCCAACTACGAGAGCGACGTCTTCACGCCACTCTTCCGTCGCCTCGAGGAACTCTCGGGCAAGAAATACGGCTCCACCCTGCCCGCCGCCGGTTCGATCGGCGACACGCAGCAGGAGAAGGACGACGTGGCCTTCCGCGTCATCGCCGACCATATCCGTACGCTCTCCTTTGCGATCGCCGACGGCATCCAGCCGGGCAACTCCGACCGCAACTACGTCCTCCGCCGCATCCTGCGCCGTGCCGTCCGCTATGGCCGCACGCTCGGCCTAAAGAACGGCTTCTTCCATCAGCTCGTCGGCGTGCTCGCCGAAACCATGGGCGACGTCTTCCCGGAAATCCGCACCCGCCGCACGGTGGTCGCCGACGTGATCCGCATCGAAGAAGAATCCTTCAACCGCACCCTCGACAAGGGCATCGCCCTCTTCGAAGACGAAGCCAGCAAACTCAAGGCCGGCGGCGCCATCTCGGGCGCCATCGCCTTCCGCCTCTATGACGAGCAAGGCTTCCCGCTCGACCTCACGCAGCTCATGGCCCGCGAACGCGGCCTGACCGTCGACGGTGCCGGCTTCGAGAAGTTGATGGAAGAGCAGCGCAACCGCGCCCGCGCCGCGCAGAAGAAGGAAATCATCACGCTCTCCGACATCGGTTCCGACCACCCGACCACCTTCGTCGGTTACGACGCGCTCGCCACGCAGGCCAAAGTCGCCCAGATCGCCAAGATCAAGGACCGCTCCGCCGTCATCCTCGATAAGTCCCCTTGCTACGCCGAGATGGGCGGCCAGGTCGGCGACGCCGCGATCATCACCCTCGGCGGCCGCCAGTGGCACGTCACCGATACCCAGAAGTCTGGCCAGACTTGGCTCCACTTCCTCGATGGCGAAGACGCCCCCGAGACCGGCGCGACGATCGAGATCGCCGTCGACCAGGCCCGGCGCGACGCCATCCAGCGCCACCACACGGTCACGCACATCCTGCACTGGGCGCTCCATGAGGTCGTCTCCAAGGAAGCTTCGCAGAAGGGCTCCGCGGTCGACCCCACGAAGCTGACCTTCGACTTCAACGGCGCGGCGCTCACGCCGGGCCAGCTGGCCGACATCGAGAAGCTCGTCAACGAGCGCATCCTCGCCAACGACGCCGTGACGTGGAGCGAAGTCGCCTACGCCTCCGTCAAGGGCCGCCCCGACATCATGCAGTTCTTCGGCGACAAGTACGGAGACTCCGTGCGCGTCGTGCAGGTCGGCGGCCAGGCCGCCTCGCTCAACGGCTGGTCGATGGAACTCTGCGCGGGCACGCACGTCCGCCACACGGGCGAGATCGGCCTCTTCCGCATCGTCGGCGAAAACGCCATCGCCGCGGGCGTCCGCCGCATCGAAGCCGTCGCCGGCCTCGCCTCTTACGAACGCGCGAAATCCGAAGCCGAGCTATTGAAGGCGCTCGCCTCGTCGACCAATACACCGATCGCCGATCTCGCCAAGCGCCTCGAGCAGATCATGGAGCAGAGCTCCGCGCTCGAGAAGAAGCTCAAGGTCTACCGCGACAAGGAATCCTCGCAGCTCGCCGATACCCTCGCCGCCAAGGCGAGCGACCGCGCCGGCCTGAAGTACGTCATCGCCCAGGTCAGCGCCGAGACGCCCAACGATCTCCGCGACCTCGGTGCCAAGGTGGCCGGCAAGGTCGGCCCTGCCGCCGTCGTCGTCCTCGCCGCCGTCTTCGGCGACAAGGTCTCCCTCGTCGCCAACTGCGGTCCGGATGCCGTCAAGGCGGGCAAGGCCGCGGGCAAGATCGTCACCGACGCCTGCGGTAAGCTGGGCGGCAAGGGTGGCGGCAAGCCCGACGCCGCGATGGGCGGCGGCACCGACGTCTCCAAGGTCGCCGAGGCTTTGGGTAGTGTTGCGTAAGATACCTAGGGACAGGGGCAGGGCTAGGGCCAGGTAACACTGGCCTTGGTTAGGTATTGGCGGTTAGCGGTAAGCGGTTGGGAACACAGGCAATCAAGGGGAGGCCGGAAACCGGAAAGTTTGCTGCGGACATAAGAGACCCCGACCAATTATCCGGTCTCCGGTCTCCCTTTGAGTCTTATGATTTCACTTCGGGTGGCAGGTGGCAGCCCCGGGTGGCGGGTGGCGGGATATCCGCCCTCCGTCA
>CALEEU010000030.1 GCA_937875975.1 uncultured Opitutia bacterium
CAACGCCAAGGAATTCCGCAAGGTGATCCCGGACATGGTCACGATGCCGCAGATGTTCAAGAACAACGGCTACGCCGTCGGTCGCATCGGCAAGCTCTACCATTACGGCGTGCCGAAGGAGATCGGCACCAATGGCCTCGACGATCCGCAGTCGTGGGAACAGGTCTGGAATCCGCGCGGACGCGACTGTGACGACGAAGACAAGATCTTCTCCATCGGCGTCTCGGCCGGTTCGGCCGCCGACAAGACCAAGGGCAAGATGGGCCAGATCCTCGTCGGCTCCGGCAATTACGGTGGCACGGTGAGCTGGCTCGCCGCCGACGGCACCGATGCCGAGCAGACCGACGGCAAGATCGCCGCGCAGGCGGTCGACTTCCTCCGCCAGAAGCGCGACCAGCCGTTCTTCCTCGCGGTCGGCTTCTTCCGCCCGCACACGCCCTACGTCGCGCCGAAGCCTTACTTCGCCCAATACCCGAAGGACCAGGTCCAGCTGGCCAAGGAACCTGCCGGCAACCGTGAGACGAAGCCGGCCGTGGCCCTCTCCAACACGGCGGTCGCCCACTACGGGATGTCCGAGGACACCCAGCGCACGGCCAAGCAGGCCTACCTCGCCTCGATGACCTTCATGGACGCCCAGTTCGGCCTGGTGCTGGCCGAGCTCAAGAAGCAGGGTCTCGATAAGGACACCATCGTGGTGTTCATCAGCGACCACGGCTATAACCTCGGTGAACACGGCCTCTGGCAGAAACGCTCGCTCTACGAAGACTCCGCCCGCGTGCCGTTCATCATCCGTGATCCAGGCAATCCCGCCAACGGACGCGCCACCCAGCGCGTCGCCGAACTCGTCGACCTCTACCCAACCGTCGCCGACCTTTGCGACCTCAAGCCCGACAGGCGCGCCGAGGGCAAGAGCCTTCGCCCGGTGCTGGAACGTCCCGACGCCCTCTGGAATCACGTCGCCTACACGCAGGTCGACTTCGGCGCCATCAACGCCGGCGGCAAGAAGAAGGCCGCCACGCCGGAACGTAAGGTCGGCCGTTCGGTCCGTACCGAACGCTACCGCTATACGGAATGGAACCAAGGCAAGCTCGGGGTCGAACTCTACGACCACGACGCCGATCCGGGTGAGTTCAAGAATCTCGCCAGCGATCCCGCCTACGCCCCCGTCGTCGCCGTACTCAAGGCCACCCTCGCCAAGGGAACGAATTAAGAGGCAGGGACAGCACCACGTGCTGTCCTCGCTCAGCCAGGCAGGGTCGGGACCGCGTCACGACATAGCGGCATTAGGACAGCACGTGGTGCTGTCCCTACCTCAATTCCTCCGGCCCTCTAGCCCTCCTGCCCTCGGGTCCTCGATCTTTAGCTATACCTCAGCTCGACCTTCTTTCCCGTGCGGATCGACTCGTAGATGCCGTCGATGATGACCATGTCGCGACGGCCGAGCTCGCCGGAGCAGCTCACGGGCTTTTCATCGCGGAACGCGGCGGCGACGCCGTCCATGTGGCGCTGCTGCTGACGGAAGACCCCGAAATCGAGCTTACCCTTGGCGGAGGTGGAGATATTAAGGTTACGGTAGCTGAAGACGGGTCTGGAGCCTTCGAACCAGCCCTTGGCGGCCTCGGCGCGGAACTCGGCGCGATTGGCATCGTAGCCGGTCCAGACGTCGGCCACGGCGCCGTTGGCGAACTCGAGACGGAACTCCATGGCCTGTTCGACCTCCTTGAAGAAGTCGGGCTGGGTCTTCGGCAGTTCCTTGGCCGTGACGGCCACCGGATTGGCATCGGCCGCCATGCAGCAGGCCTGGATGGAATAGACGCCCATGTCGAGCAGCGCGCCGCCGCCGGCCAGCTTCTTCTCGATGCGCCAGGCGTGCTTGCGGAGCGTGAAACCGTTGGCGCTCGTCATCCTCATGAACGGACCGAACTCCTGGGTCTTGGCCAGACGGACGAGTTCCTGGTGATACGGATCGAAGTGCAGGCGGTAGCCGATCGCGAGGCGCTTGCCGGCCTTCTTACCCGCCGCGATCATCGTGTCGCAATCAGCGGCAGACGTCGCCATCGGCTTCTCGCAGATGACGTGCTTGCCGGCGCCGAAGGCGTCGATGACGTTCTGACGGTGAACTCCCGGGGGCGTGACCACATAGACGATATCAATCGCCTTGTTGGCGGCGACCTTGTCCCACTGGTCATAAGAATAGATATTGGCTTCGTCGAAGCCGTGGAGCTTCGCGAGCTTCACGCCCTTCTCGCGCGTACCCGTGATCGCCGCCACCAGCTTCACGTGCTTGGTCTCCAGCAGGGCCGGCGAAAGCTCGCCGTTCGCGTAGCCGCCCAGGCCGCAGAGTGCGAGACCGAGAGGCTTGCCGCTGGCTTCCGCCGCACGCAGCGCCGGAGCAAGGGCATAACCAGCGGCCAGGCCACCAAGGGAACCGAGGAATTCACGACGAGTAGGGCTCATAGGGGTATCCCTTTTCTACCCCGCCCTGCCCGCCCCGCAAGTGCAAGGTAGGGGCAGCACCGCGTGCTGCCCTAGCCTGCCTTACTTCTCCCCTTTAAGATAAGCCAAGAGGTCGGCGAGCTGCTGCTTCGATAACCCGGCCTCGAGACCGGTGGGCATGAGCGAACCAGGCAACGATTCAAGCTTGGCGAGGTCGGAGCGCAGGAGGGATGCTTCGACGCCTAACGGGCCACGCAAGGTGATTGAGGTGGGCGTATCGCCGACCAAGATTCCGCTGAGGATGCGTCCGTCCTTGGCCTCGGCGAGATACGCGGTGAAAGCCGGGGCGATCTCGGCGTCGGGATTCACGATGTGGAACAGGATGTTCTCCTTGGTCTGACGGCGGATATCGAAGAGATCAGGTCCAACGGCGTGCCCTTCCCTCTCCAGACGGTGGCAGCTGGCGCAGACGGCGTTGAAGACAGCCCTGCCTTCCGTCGGCACGGGCTTCAGCGCCAAGGCTTGGCTGGCCTGGGCCAAGGCCTCCGGGCGGGCCGAGACGGTCAAGAGACGCTCGGCGAGGGCTTTCACGGCCGGATCCTTGGCGGCGAGCACCTGACGTCGGCGGACGCCCGTAAAGGCGCTGGCGGGCAGG
>CALEEU010000031.1 GCA_937875975.1 uncultured Opitutia bacterium
GCGACGAGACCACCGAGAGGCTCCGCAGCCTCCGCACGGACAAGTTCATCTACATCCGTAACTATCATCCGGAGCGTCCGCACCTGCAGCCCTGCGCCTACAAGGACGGCAAGGCAATCGTCCAACAACTCCGCGCCCTGCACGCCGCCGGCAAACTGTCGGAACTCTCCGAGAAACTCCTCTTCAGCCCCACCCGCCCTCGCGAAGAACTCTACGAGCTCTCGGCCGATCGCTGGCAGGTCCGCAACTTGGCGGACGATCCGGCCTACGCCGCCGTGCTGGCCGAGCACCGCCAGCGCCTCGACGCCAAGCTCGTCGCGACCCGGGACCCCGCCCCGGAATCCATGGCCATGTATGACAGCGACATGAAGCCGTACCTCGGCAAGGGCAACCCTGAGGTCGAACGCAACATCGCGCAGATGAAGCGCTGGGCCGCCGAAGGAAAATAATCTCATGCGTCCTCTCCTCGCCCTCCTCCTCGCGCTGACGGCGTCCGCCGCCGACCGCCCCAACATCGTCGTCATCCTCGCCGACGACTACGGCTACGGGAGCGCCGGCTGTTACGGCGCGGATCCGAAGCTGGTCCGCACCCCCGCGATCGACCGGCTCGCCGCCGAAGGCCGCCGCTTCACCGACGGCAACACGACGTCCTCCGTCTGCTCCCCCACCCGCTACTCGCTGCTCACCGGCCGCTACTGCTGGCGGACCTCGCTGACGCATGAAGTGCTCGGCACTTTCTCGCCCCTGCACATCGAGCCGACCCGCGTCAACCTGGCCTCCCTGCTGAAGGCGAAAGGTTACCGCACCGCCGCCGTGGGCAAATGGCACCTCGGTTACGGCCGGGAGAACGAAGACCCGAAGTGGCGCACGGATTACCAGGCCGAACTGTCCCCGGGTCCGCTTGACATCGGCTTCGACTATCACTTCGGCGTGCCCAGCAACCATGGCGACCTCACGGGCGTCTATGTCGAGGACCGCTTCGTCTACGGCCTCCGCTCCGGAACGTTCCCCGCCAGCATGAAGCTAGCCGGCCCGGCGGCCGACAGCGATGACTACCAGGCGACCTACGGGCCCGAGGATACGGAGAACGGGCGGGCGAAGATCCTCGAACTGGATGCGCCACGCCGGAAAAAAGAGCGGGTCATGAAGGTGCTCACCGACAAGGCTACGGGCTGGCTCGAAGCCCAGCCCAAGGACCAGCCCTTCTTCCTCTACTTCGCGCCCGTCGCCGTCCACAACCCGATCACTCCCGACAAAGACCTCGCCGGGAAAAGCGCAGCCGGCCCCTACGGCGACTGGATCCATGAACTCGACCTGAGCGTCGCCCGCATCCTTGCCACGCTCGACAAGATGGGAGCGACCCAGGACACGCTCGTCATCTTCACCAGCGACAACGGCGGCGTGTGCAGGCCGGAGAACGAGCGCCTCCTGCAGACGACTGCCTCCAAGGCAGGACTGAAGATCAACGGCGCGCTCCGCGGCAGCAAGCACGACGTCTGGGAAGGCGGCTTCAAGGTCCCCTTCATCGCGCGCTGGCCCGGCAAGGTGGCCGCCGGCTCCACGGCCAAGCAGACGGTCAGCGTGGTCGACATCCTGGCGACGACCGCGGAGATCGTCGGCACGCCGCTCCCCGCCAAAGAGACCGGCGCCGAGGACAGCCGCAGCTTCCTGCCCGTGCTCCTGGGCTCCGCCGACGGCAAAGGCCGCGAAGACATGATCGTCCACAGTGCCGACGGGACGTTCGCGCTCCGCCGCGGACGCTGGAAGTGGATCGAGGGCGTGCCTGTCGATGAGATCGCCGAAGGCGCGCGCAGGTCACGCAAAGACCAATTCCGACCCCAGCTATACGATCTCGAGACAGACCCGGCTGAGACCAAGGATGTCGCAGCGGAGCACCCTGAGGTCGTGACTGAAATGAAGGACCTCCTCCGCCGCTATCGCGATGGCGGCTACAGCCGCGAACTGCCTCCGGCGGACGTGAAGCCCACCCATGCGCGAATCGTCACCCTGCCTTCGCTGACGGGAACGGCCACGCCCCTCGCACCGCTGTCCTCCGCCGGCGAATGGACCGCCCGCGACGGCGGCCTCTTCGCGCAGCCCAAGGGTGGTCTGGACAAACCGGCGTCACTCCGCGCACCGCTGGCCTTCGGCGACGGCGTCCTCGACTGCGAAGTGAACCTGCAGGGCGCGAACCGTGTCTCACTCCGCTTCGGAGCCGGCGACGCCGGCTTCCGTCTCGTCATCTCGCGCACCTCCTCGGTCCTGACCAAGAATCCGTCCAAGGGCGAACCCGCTACCGCCACCGAAGACATCGCCAAGAAGAACCTGAAACTCGCGGCCGGCGCATGGATTCCGGTCCGGCTGACCTTCAAAGGCGACGAGGTGACCGTCCAGGTCAACGACCAGACCTTCAAGGGCAGGCATCCTAGCCTCGGCAAGGAGAAGACCTCGCTCGACCTGCTCGTCTTCGGGGCCACCGCCGGCTTCCGCCAGGTACGCGTCGTCCGATAATCCCATGCGCCTCTTCGCCAGCCTCCTCGTCGCGATCTCGCTCAACGCTGACCCCCTCGACGACCGCAAAGTCGTCCTCGGCCTTGTCGACACCTGCGCCCAAGCCCCCAAGACCCATGAGGCCGCAGGCTTCAACGCCGACGGACAAGTCCGCCCGATCTTCTACGATGCCCTGCCCTACGGCGGCAAACCCACCCGCGTGTTCGCCTGGATCGGCGTTCCCGCCAAGCATGAGGGCAAGGTTCCCGGCATGGTGCTCGTCCACGGCGGCGGCGGCACGGCCTACAAGGAGTGGGTCCAGAAATGGAACGCCCAAGGATTCGCGGCCATCAGCATCGCGGTCGAAGGCCAGACGGACGTGAACGAGAACAAAGTGAAAGGACGCCCCGCGTGGGCGCGTCACGCCTTCGCCGGCCCCGCCCGAGACGGCACCTTCGCCGACACCAAGCTCCCGTTGAAGGAGCAATGGATGTACCACGCCCTCGCCGACACGATGCTGGCCAACTCGCTCCTGCGCTCCCTGCCCGAAGTCGACCCCACGAAGATCGGCGTGATGGGCATCTCCTGGGGCGGCGTGATCACGAGCACGGTCATCGGGCTCGACGCGCGTTTCGCCTTCGGGATCCCGACTTACGGCTGCGGCCATCTCTTTGACGCCGAGAACCATTGGGGCCGGGCGTTGCATG
>CALEEU010000032.1 GCA_937875975.1 uncultured Opitutia bacterium
CGCCGGCGTCGTTCGTGAAGCGGCCGGCGGCCCGCGCGTTCAGGCGGCCGAAGACATGGAAGGCGGAAGTCGCGAGGTCGCCCGTGAACTCGAGGAAATTCTGAGTGGTGCCGGCCTCGCGGTTACGGAAGATGATCGTCTCACCGGCGTAGGACTGGTCGCCGTAAAGGCGCAGCGAGGCCGAACCGCCGCTGAGGGCGAAGCCGTTGTCGAGCTGCGGGACGCCGACCTGCAGGGAGGCGGTGCCGGTGAGCGCCCCGGCCGAGGTCACCGAGAGCACGGCGTTGTTGGCGCCGAAGAAGCGGTAGGTATCGCCGGCGCCGGCGCCGAGGGTCGGGGCGGAGTAGAAGGAGTTGGTCAGCGCGGCCATGCCCCAGCGCCCGTTGCCGAGGAGGGCCTGGTCGACCGGCGTCGCGAAGAGCCCGTCGTTCATCGACAGCACCAGGGCGCCGTTGGAACTGGAGCGGAGCCCGTAGGCCGCCGGGGCCGCGTCCGTGCCGACCTGGACGGTCGTGAGCGTGGTGGCGAGGGAACCGTAGAGCTGGACCGTCGAGCCGCGGTCGGTGAGGACGTTGGATGGCGCGTTCAGGCGGATCGTCGTGCCGCGGTTGACCACGATGTCGCCCGTGCCGGCGTTCGCCGCGGAGGACGGGACGAAGGTCGTGCCTTCGTAACGGATGTCGTCGGTGCCGCGGGAACCGAACAGGATGGTGCCGTCGGTGGCGACGAGGCCGCCGTCCCAGGCGCGGTTGTCGGCGCCGATCGCGAGGTCCGAGCCGCCGCGCTTCTCCAGCGAATACGGTCCGACGATCGCCCCGGCCAGGACGAGATTGCTGTCCGTCTGGATGCGGCCGAAGTCGGCCAGGGTGGTCAGGCCGTCGAACCGCGGGATGAAGGCGTTGTCGTTGTTCGTGAGGAAGCGCTGCAGGCCGAGGGTCAGCGAACCGAACGTCAGCAGCTTATTGGACCCGCTACCTTGGCTGCGGACGGTGTTCAGCACCGCGTCGCCGCCGCCGGCGACGATGTCATAGCCGAGCGCGACGCGCTGGAGATTGCCGGTCCAGTCGCCGTTGACGCGCACGGAAAGGGTGCCGCCGCGCAGGTAGAGGTCGGTCGACGACGGCAGCGACGGCGCGAAGCCGAGCGGTCCGCGCCACGACTGGTCTCCGCCGGTGATGGTCAGCGTGCCTTGGTCGACATAGGCCGCATCCAGCGAGTTGGGCCGGGTCGGATCCCAGTTATCAAGGGTGAGCGTGCCGCCGCCGACCTTGTTGAGCGTGGAGCCCGCGCCGCCGACGATCTGGCCGGAATAGGTCCAATTGGATCCCTGGCGGCCGACGGTCAGCGTCGCGCCTTCCATGAGGAGCGTGCCGCCGAAATTCTGGACGGGACTCCGGACGAACGAGCCACCGAGGTTGCCGAACTCCTGGGCGAGGCCGTTGAGCTCGACGGTCGCGCCCGGCTGGATGATGACCGACGCACCGACGACCGCGTTCAGGTTGCCGGCCGGCGCGAAGGCGTTGGCGACGTCGACGGAAAGCACGCCTTCGTTGACCTGCACGTTGCCCTGGAGCGCGGAAGCGGCGGTCAGGGACAGCGTCCCCGGGCCGAACTTCGTCAGGACGGTCGCGAAGGTGTTGTTCGCGTTGTTGCGGGTGTTGGTCAGCGGGACGCCGACCGAGGAGACCGCGGCCGCGTCGACGTAGAGGCTGAGCGCGTTGGTGCCGAGATGGAGCGTCGAGCCGACGGCGCCGGTCAGGCTGGCGCCGGCATTGAGGATGATGCCGCCCAGGCCCAGCGTGCCGGCGGGGGCGGCGCCCACCCGGAGGACGTTGCCGCCGAGGTCGACACCCTGGTCCGCGGCGAACGCGTAGACCGAACGGTCGGCGGTCAGGAGGGAAGCCTGGCCGCGCGCATCGTAGACCTGCGTGGCTCCCGTCGTGAGGTCGAGGTCGCCGGTCGCGCCGTAGCCGGCCGCGACGACGCTGCCGGCGGCATATCCCGCGTAGGTGGCGGCGGTCGAAGCGCCGGCGCCCTGGATCACGGCCCACGGCCCGATGATCCCGTTGGCCGTGGCCGGCAAGGTCGTGAAGACGACCTTCTCGGCCCCGGCCGAACCGAGGTCGGTGTCCGTGCCTTTGAGGGTGAGGGTGGCGTTGGCCGAGCGGGCGAGCGAGCCGAAGGTGAAGGTGGCGGCCTGGCCGCCGCCGTTGACGGCGACGATCGCCGCGCCGGAGTTGACGGTGAGGGCGCCGGTGCTGACGGCGGAGGCCGTGGCGCCGGTGAGGTTGGCGAGGAGCAGCGTGCCGTTGGCGACCGTGAAGGCGGTGTTCGCGCCGAAAGGACTGCCGGTGGCGGTGGCCCGGCCTTCGAGCGTGCCGGCGGCGACGGTCACCGCCCCGGTGAAGGCGTTGCCCGCGGACGGCGCGAGGATCACCGTGCCCGAACCGACCTTGGTCAGGCCGCCGGCGCCGGAAGCCGCGCCGGAGAAGGTGACGTCGCCGCCGACCTCCGCCGTGATGTTGATCCCGCGGGTCAGCGTGAGCGCGCCGGAGAAGAGCTTCGCGCCGGCGTCGAGGCCGCCGAGGGTCTGGGTGCTGCCGGTCGCGGTGTTCTCGAACGCGCGGCCGATCGTCCGCACGCCGGAGGCGAGGACCTGGGAGAAGGAAGCCCCGCGGAACTGGACCGCCGCGCTGCCGCCGCCGAAGGCTACGTCGTGGCCGGCGACGACGTAGCCGTTGCTGATGGTCGTGCCGCCGGAGTAAGTGTTGGCCCCGTTCAGCCAGAGCACGCCCTGCTCGCTCTTGCCGAGGGCGAAGGCGCCGGAGATGACGCCGTTGACGGTGAGCATGCCGCCGCGGGGACGCAGCTCGATGGAGCGTCCGAGGACGATGTTGCCGGCTTCGAAACGGTAGCCGTTGAACCCGTCGAAATAAAGGGCGCTGCTGTCGCCTCCGCCCACGACGTGCGTCCCGCCGTGGCTGATGGACAGGGCAGGCAGGACCACGACGCCGTTCTCGTTCCCGGCGGTCTTGGGGCCCGCCACGAAGAGGCGGGTCTCGCCGCCGTCGTTGCCGGAAGAACTGATGCCGGCGTTGGCCAGCACGAAGGGCGCGGCGCCGTCGAAGCGGAACTCCAGGCGGGCTTGGCGGTCGTTGGTGTTGGCGAAGCTGAGGGTGGACGAGGCCGAGCCCGCGGCGCCGACATGTCCGAGGACGAGGCGGCCTTGCTCGACGAGGGTGTTGCCGTCGTAGGTGTTGTCGGCGTTGAGCACCAGGATGCCGCCGTTGCGCTTGCGCAGGACCTGCGCGCCCGTGCTGCCGGCGTCGATGACGCCGTTGATGGTCACGATCCCGTTGGCGGCGGTGTTCGTGTTGTCGTCGCCGATGTCGAAGTAGAAATTGCCGGCTGCGCCGAGGTTCGGGGAGACGGGTCCGTTCAGGACGAAGTCGAGGAACGTGCCGCCGTTGGCCCGGAAATTGACCACGCGGTTGTTGCTGCTGTCGCGGTCGCCGAAGATGAGGCCGCCGAGCAGGAGCGAGGAGAAGGCGCCGCCTTGGAGGCCGGTGGCGCGGATATAGGGAGTGGCGGCGGCGACGTCGAACGTGCGCGACTGATACTGGGCGTCGACACCTCCGTAGAGGCCGGCGGCGACGTCGAGACGCAGCTCGCCGCCGCGGAGGATGACGCGTCCGGCCTGACCGACGCCCAAGGCGCCGGCGACCCCGGCCTGCAGGATGCCGCCCGAACCGACGGTCACCGTGCCGGCGAAGCCTTGGGCCTTCGGGATGTAGATGGTGCCGTCGGTGTAGTTGCGGTCGGTCTGGTCGGGCGCGCCCACGATCAACGGGAAGGCCCCGCGCAGGACATTGGCACCGGCGATCGTGAAGGTGCCGCCGGTGTTGCTGTGTCCGCCGAGACGGAAGGCGGTGGTCGCGCCGCCGGTCGGCGACAGGGTCGCGCCCGTGAACACGGCGTTGCCGGAATCGGCAG
>CALEEU010000033.1 GCA_937875975.1 uncultured Opitutia bacterium
CGGCCGAGGGCTCTCAAAGGTTTTCTTTCCTTAACGATGTTCGCCAAGCCCCCGAGAAACATCCTCCTTTGGGTCGCCATCCTCGCCGCGGTCTCCCTGGTCGTCGGCGCCGCTGGGGCGGGCTTTCTCCATGCCCTCGAGGCCGTCACTAGGCTCTACCAGTCGACTCCTTGGCTGATCGTCTCCTTGCCGTTCATCGGACTACTCACGGTCTGGCTCTACAAGGGCCCCCTGAAGGCCTCTGCCGGGGGCGTGAAGGACCTGATCGCCCAGATCAAGGCTCCGACCACCCCCCTGCCTGCGACCATGGGGCCGTCGATCATCGGGGCGACCCTACTCTCTCACCTTGGCGGGGCCTCGGTCGGCCGAGAAGGCACCGCCCTCCAGATGGGCGGCGCGATCGCCGACCAAGGTTCGCGCTGGATTGACCTGAACGAATCCGAACGACGCACCTTGATTCTCTGCGGGGTCTCGGCTGGCTTTGCGACCGTCTTCGGCACGCCGATCGCCGCGGCGATTTTCGCCTTGGAGTTCGTGCGACTTCGCAGCTGGGCGATCATTCCCTGCTTAGCTACCGCCTTCCTCGCGGACCTCGTGGGTCGTAAGCTCTTCTTCGCCCAGCATGCCAACTACCGCCTACCCCTCCCGGCGGATTACGATCTCAGCGGTCTCGGCTCCGCATTGGCGCTCGGGGTCGCCTGTGGTCTGATCGCACGTCTGTATGTCTGGCTATCTCGACGGGAAGCGGCTCGTCCTAATCCCGAGCCGTATAGGCTCATCTTTTTCACCGGCGTGTTGTTCTCGCTGGCAGTGTACTTCAAACAGTTAAGCGATTTCACGGGGCTCGGCTTGCCAGTGATCGAAGCCGCGTTGGTCGAACCCGCGCCTCCACTATATTTTATCCAAAAGTTTGTTTTGACGGGCATGTGCGTATGGGCCGGCTTCCGCGGCGGCGAAGTCACCCCGCTCTTCTTCATCGGCGCGACCCTCGGCAGCGCCGCCGCCGTCCTGCTGAGCCTTCCGCTGAGCGTCTGCGCCGCGCTCGGGTTCGTCGCCGTCTTCGCCGGTGCAGGAGCCGTCCCACTGGCCTGCGCGGTCATGGCCTGCGAACTCTTTGGTCCTTCAATCGGCGGCTACGCCCTGGTCACCTGCGCCGTCAGTTGGCTCGTCGCCGGTCGCAAGGGACTGTACGCGGAATAAGTCAAACTGCTCACAGGCCGCTTCTAGCGTCCGGCCGCAAGCTGCAAGGTCGTCTCGTTGAAGAACTCAATGCACTTGGCGAGCTTGGGCATCGATTCCGTCCATTCGCGGGAGTACTCGATGCCGATCATGGTCGGCTTGATGCCGAGACGGTCGAGCTCGACCAGAAATTCCCTCGCCCGTCCGACGCCGGTCCCCCAAGGAACGTCGTGACCACTCTTGCCCGCCTCGTGCAAATCGTGCATCTGGACGGTGATGATCCGCTCCTTGAGGAGCCGCAAAGATGCAACCGGATCGATGCCGAGCCTGAGCCAATAGCCGAGATCAGGGGCGGCGCCGATGCGCCGGCTGCGTCCTTCGCAAAGCGCCAGCACCATCTCCGGTCGCCACAGATGCGGAGAGATGTCCGGCCCATGGTTATGGATGCCGATATTGATGCCATACTCGTTGGCCAGCTTGTCGAGGAGGTCAAGCTGCGCGGCCTTCGGCTCACAGATGAAGGTCTCGACGCCCATCTTGTTGCCGAAGGCGAATAGCTTCCGGCAGGCAGTCTCATCGGACGGCACGGTCTGCACATAGTAGACCGGCATACGGACGCCATGGGACTCCAACTTCATCCGCACCTGGCGAAGCTGGTCGTCGTCCAGCTGCTGGTCGAAGTTCCTGGGGATATCCTTGCTCGTCCGCTGCATGAAACTGAGTCCGCCGATATAAGGCAGACCAAGCTCGGCGGTCTTCTCGATGGCTTCGAAGAGGGTATACTTATGAAAGGTGTAAGCTTCCATGCCCAGGCGCCAACCCAGCTTCTCATGGGCTCGGACGGCGGTCGTTAGGAAGGCGCTAGGGGTGGTGGGCGCGGCGAGATCCCCTAGGACGAACTGCGCGGCATCCAGATAGAAGCGGAGCATCTTCCGGTCCTCGAACACGTGCGGGCTATGGGCGAGGGCGGAATAGAAGACCCTGCCTTTGCCGTATTGCCGGACCCAAGCCAGCGCATAGTCGTTGTCGGCACGTAAGCAGGAGTCGCCCGGCTTGTAGGTGGAGAGGTCCGTCTTCTCGGTGTCGATCTTAAGCAACACGCGAACACACTTCCGGGAATAAGGAGCGTGGAACCGGAAGATCTCGTCCGACCAAGCATACTCGGTGCCGCCGAAAGTTCTCAGCAAAGGATGCGCCGCGTCATCCAAGCCCATGACGATGGGTTCCTTGACGTAACCGCCGCGATGATTCGCACCTCGCGCGCCGATCATATGCCCGAACTCCGCCCAATCCTCCAAGGGCGGCCACTGCCACTTGGTGAAGGCCAAGGAGGTGCCATGCACCCCCATCAGGCCGCCGCCCCGCGTGACGAATTCGAGGAGGTTCTGTCGGCGCTCCGGCTCCGCCACGCAGGCGCCGATATTGTTATTTAGGAAGACGGCGTCGAAACCGCTTAGCGTCTCCCGGTCGAACATCGCCGGGTCTTCGCTGATGACAGCCTCGAAGGCACCCGTCCGCTCGCCGAAAAGCCTGAAGGCTTCGCTGCCGGCCAAGATGGAAGCACGATGGCCGTCGTATTCGAGGTTACGATTGAAGATGAGGAGTCGGCGCGGCTTGAGCGGCTTGACGGTCGGAACAGCAGGGATGGCCTGTTCAAGGCGCTTCCACTCCGGCGAACCAGGGACGAGCGAGACTTCCTTGCCCGTCGACTTAGCAGTCACAGCCAAAGGCGAAATAAGCAAGGCCGCCAAGGCAGAGTTCTTCAGGAAATCGCGACGATTCATGGGAGCAGGGTTTTGGGACCGATAGCCGAGGCCTTGTGTCCACAGATTGCAACCACCGCCTGCGTTCCCCTCTTGAATTAAGAGGCCCCCCAACGGACTTGCCATGCAGGGAGTAAGGGCTATGGCTTGCAAAGCCGCCCAGTGATTCCGCTGGCATCCCGCCCTAACTATTTCCGAACGTCCATTAACCGACACTTACCCAAACAAATGCCGACCGCCACCCACGTTGAAGACCCCGATGTCATCCTGATTGGCAGCGGGGTGATGTCGGCCAATCTCGGAGCGATGCTGAAGCGGCTCGATCCGCGACTTTCCATCCAGCTCTATGAGGCCAGCGATGGCTTGGCACAGGAGAGTTCGGATGGCTGGAATAACGCTGGCACTGGGCATGCGGGGATCTGCGAGCTGAGTTACACGCCCAAGCGCGAGGCGGATGGCTCGGTGAAGGTGGCCAAGGTCATCGAGATCTTCGAGCAGTTCGAGCAATCGAAACACTTCTGGAGCTACGCGGTGGCCAACGATATGGCCAGTCACCCGAAGGAATTCATCAATCCCGTCCCCCACATTAGCTTTGTGCATGGAGCTGACCAGGTGGAATTCCTCAAGGCCCGTCACGCCGGAATGTCGGCCCACCATTTCTTCCGGGAGATGGTCTTCACTACTGACCGCACCACCCTGGCGAGTTGGGCACCGCTCCTGGTCGAAGGTCGGGGCGACGAACCCATTGCCGCCACAAAGATGGACGGGGGCACCGATGTGAACTTTGGCGCCATCTCTCGCAAACTGCTAAGCTGGCTAGGACGGCAGGAGGGATGCGGGATCGCCTCCGGCCATCGCGTAATCGGCCTGCGTAGAGACGGCACGGGCTGGGAAGTCCGTGTGAAGGAGTCAGCGACGGGGCTGGTGCGGACAAACCGCGCCAAGTTCGTCTTTGTCGGCGCGGGCGGCGGCACGCTTCCGCTGCTACAGATGTCCGGCATTCCGGAGGCAAAGGGCCTAGGCGGTTTCCCTATCGGCGGCCAGTGGCTCATTTGCGACAATCCGGAAATCGTCGAGAAGCACCAGGCAAAGGTCTATGGTCAAGCGCTGGCCGCGGCCCCGACGATGGCTGTGCCGCACCTCGACACCCGCATCTTGGATGGCAGGAAAACGCTACTTTTCGGTCCCTTCGCCGCCTGGACGACGAAGTTCCTGCACCAGCAGGGCCGCTACACCGACCTACCCTTCTCCATTCGTCCTGACAACCTCTCGACCCTCGTCAATATTGGCATCCATAACCTCGACCTTGTCCGCTACCTCATCCAGCAGGGCACGCAGAGCATGCGGAATCGCATCGAGGTGCTGAAGATTTTCTATCCGGCCGCCCAGGCTGCGGATTGGAAGTTGATCGACGCAGGCATTCGGGTGCAGGCCATCAAGAAGACGGATGGTCAGGCCGGCATTGTCCACTACGGCACCGAGGTCATCACCGATGCCGCTTGCAGCATCTCCGCGCTGCTCGGAGCCTCGCCTGGCGCCTCGGTCTCGGTAAACGTTGTGCTCGAGGTCATCAGGAAATGCTTCCCCGCCTTGCTCGCCAGCCCAGAGGGGCACGCGCGGATGAAGGCGATGATCCCGACCTTCGACCTGGATATTAAGCTACCTGAGAACGCCGAGCAGTACCGCGAGTATAGTCAGCGGGCGGATACGATCCTCGGGCTCCGGGCAAGCTGACCGGCGGATTAACCTAGAAACTAACCCTTCGCCGCGAGGCGCGGTGGGAATCGGAGAGGATGGGAATAGCTCTGGCCGATGCCTACGGCATCGCCTGTTCGCCTGACGGCTCACCAAACCAGTTCTCAGACGGTGAAATCAAAGACCATCACGCGTTCGAGGTTCGGGACGACAATCAACTTCACGCGCTCGTGCTCGGGGTGCGGGAGATAGCGGTCACGGCTCTGCGGGGTATCGAAAGTCATGACGAACCCGTGCGTGAAGCCGTCGTTGAGGCCTTCGTCGCTCTGGTAGACGCCATGCTGCATGGAGAGCAGTCCGGGGATCTTGCCGACCATGCCGCGCATCTCAGCGAAGCAAGTGTCGATCTGTGTCGGGGTGACGCCCTGCTTGAAGACGAAAGTTCCGTAGTGGTAGACCATTGTATCTAGAGTATTGAGTATGGAGTATTGAGTATAGAAAAGACAGCAGGAGGCATCAGCGAAGGAGTACTATTTCTTAGGGTGTTTAGGTCACTCCCCCGATACTCGATACTCCATACTCAATACTCTCTTCACTTGTTAGACACCCAGGTGAGGGAGTTGAGGAGGAGCTGCTTGTAAGCCGGGTGGTCGTGCGACTTCTCGTCGTGGCCGAGGGCGATGCAGACGACCTTGGTGCCGGGATACTTGACGGTCCAGACGGACGGCAGGATGTTCGACAGGCCTTCCTTGGGGGTCTGACGAGGAATCGTGCCCAGGACTTCCGCGCCTTCGGGGCGGGTCAGCTCGATATTATAACTCTCGTCATTGATCACGAAGGTAGCGGGGACGCCCTTCATGATCGGGTGCTCGGGCTTGGTCACGGTGAAGGTGAAATCGCTGTGGCCGTGATTACGCGATCCGCCGCACACGAACTCGTCGTTATACTTCGTTGTCAGAGGCCAATTGTACCAGGTGGCGGCATGCAGAAGGACGATGCCCTTCCCTGCCGCGGCGAAGTCGCGGATGGCCTTCTGGAACTCAGGCGTGCCGAATTGGCCATGGTTACCGCTGAACACGAACAGGTCGGCCTGAGGAAGGAGCGCGAGGGTCTCCTTTAGGTTAGGCGTTGAAGCGACATCGTAACCAGCGGCCTTGGCGGTCAGAGCATCGGTGCCGAGGAAGAACGCGGGGAAGTTATGCGAGCTACCGGCGCCGGCGAAGAGCACGCGGAGCTGGCCGGCCTTACGAGGGCCGAAGGCCTGACCGAAAGCCTGGGTGGTCTTGGGATTGTCTTTGGGCAGAAGGTCGCTGGGGCCGTCGTTGGCCTTGCCCTTCTTCTTGCCGGCCTTGGGCGCACCGTCGTCCTTGCCAGGAGGCGGGTTGGGCGGACCGCCGATCTCGATAGTGACTGCTACCGTAGTCGGGGCGATTTCGGTGTCAGCGGAACTCAGGACGAGCTTATCGATGATCTCATTGCTCTCGACCGGAATCCAATGCGTACGGACCTGACGACCATCACCGGTGAGGAGCTGGCGGGCGGACTTGGAGCGAGGGACATCGCCCATGCCGTTGTAGTCGGCGAAGTCGACGCCTCCGTAGAAGATCTTCTTCTGCACCTTACCGCTGAGGAAATGCACTTCGGCAATCATGGCGATGGCATCGCCATGCGCACCCCAGCCACCGACGGCGCCGAGGAAGTGGATGCGATTAGCGACGGAGCCAACCGGGATTTCAACCTTCTGGGCAAAGGTCTTGGAGTACGCCCCCTTGAAGGCGCCTCCTTTTAAAACGATGACGTTCAGGCCATCCTTCGCGGTCTTGGGGTCGACGACCTTATACGG
>CALEEU010000034.1 GCA_937875975.1 uncultured Opitutia bacterium
AGGGCTTTGCGTTCGGCGTAGATTTCCGGGTCGTTGCCGCGCGAGAAGTAGATGCGCTCGAAGGAGCAGGAGCGGGTCTCGCCGGCGGCGTGGAAGGACTCGATTGAATGACGGCCGTCGGCCTTCATGATCAATGCCGAGCCCGGAGGCAGCTCATGTACGTCTTCCTGATTCACTCCGACGATGGTCATTAGCGCGACACGCTCGGAAGCGACGGCGATGAGGTCTTCGGTGCGGGCGTACCAGCAAGGGCGGATGCCGTTCGGATCGCGGATGACGAAGCTGTCGCCGTTGCCGATGAGACCCGCAATGGCGTAACCGCCGTCCCAGTTCTTGGCGGCTTTGCGCAGGACATTACCGATGTCCATGTGCTTGGAGATTTCGGACTGCACCGCGGTGCCTTCGAGTCCCTGGTCCTTGAAGGCCTTGAAGAGGCGATCGTGTTCTTCGTCTAGCCAGAAGCCGATCTCCTCGAGAATCGATTGCGTGTCGGTCGAGTAGATGACGTGCGCTCCGCGCTCCGTGAGCGAAGAGTTGAGCTCGCTGGTGTTCGTCAGGTTGAAATTGCCGGCGACGAGCAGGTTGCGGGTCGGCCAGATCGACTTACGGGCGTAAGGGTGGCAGGAGACCGAGTCGAAGTTACCCGAGGTCCCGTAGCGGAGGTGGCCGAGAAGCAGTTCGCCGCCGAAGTCGAAATGTCGCTTAACCGTTTCCGGGAATTCGGGGACGATGACCCCTTCGCGCATCTTGTCGGAGTAGGTCTTGATCTGGCGGGTGAAGATCTGGGTCAGGCCTTGGGCGCCGATCTCGCGGTCGCGGAAGAGGAAGGCCTCGCCATTTTCGGCGCCGATCTTGACGCAACCGATACCCGCGCCGTCCTGGCCGCGGTTGTGCTGCTTCTCCATCAGGAGGAAGAGCTGGTTGAAGCCGTGGAGCGGAGTGCCGTACTTCTCCTGATACCATTTCAGGTCCTTGGTCAGCCGGACAAGGGCAATGCCGCATTCGTGCCTTAAAGAGTCGCTCATCGCAGGCCTCGGAGTTTGCCCACTCGGCGCGCGTCCTGTCCAGCGCTTACTATTAAGAGCGCAAGACTCGGTCGAGCCGGGCGAGGCTTTCGCCGATCAGGCCGGCCATGTCCGTGTGTTGCCGGAAGGCCGGATCGCGGTGGTATTCGGCCAGACCGTCGGCCAGTTCCTTCGCCTTTTCGTTACTAGTGAGGGGGTTGGACCGCATGGCGGCCAGGAGGTCCTTGACCCGGTCAGGTGCGGCGAGGTGGCGGCGGTGGATCAGCGACTGTTCTTCGCGGCGGTACTGGGCGGCGGAGGCGGCGTTGATATGCTTGGCGCAGAGCTGGGCGAAAGGGCGGTTCTCCTTGAATGAGCCCGGGAGGTAGAACCGCAGGCGCCCGTCGTAGCTCTGCTGGTCGAAGTCCATGGCGCGCACCCGGATAGCCGTCGCGTCGAAGTCCGGGGTGACGGCGATGACGAAGTTGTAGGCGCGCATGTCGCCGAGGAGGCGCACCAGGCAGCGCTCCTCGAACTTGATCAGCTCCTTGGCCAGGCGCACCGGGTGGTGCCCGTCGGCGGCGAGCCACTTCTCGGCGAAGATGTCGCCCGGAATGCCCGTGACGTGCTCCTCGACCAACGTCTCGCCCCAGGTGAGGTAGAGCATGCGGTTGGGCGAAAGCAGGTGCTCGAGTTCGAGGCCGCAGACGCGCGAGGCGTCGCCGACCTTCACGTAGAAGTAGTCGTGGTTTTCGTTGTAGGCGTTGACGATACGCACGCGGAACGGCTGCGAGTTGCCAAAGGAGCAGAAATCGACGCGATCGACGTACACGTGGCTGAAAACCTTCATGCCGCCTTCGCCGCGGAGCAGAGCGTATGTCTCGAGCAAACCCTGGGAAAGGTGGCTCATGACTTCGGGCGGATACGCGACGGTTTCCCAGAGCGTGTCCTTGCCGCGTTCGAGTAAAGGCATCGCGGCGGTGAAGTCGCGCAGCTCCGCATAAGTGACTGGCAAGGGGACTTCGCGGCCTTCGCGCGAGAGGTAGGCGCGGAGCTCGGCGCCGATCGGATAGGCCGGCTTGCGGTTCGTCCGCTTGAATTCAGCTTCGGATCCGGCGGCGTCCATCGTCAGTCGAGATTAGGACGGTCGCGGGTCTCTTCGACGATCATCTGGAGCGGCTGGCCCGGGTGGCATTCGGCGCGATAGGCCATGAAGCCGCG
>CALEEU010000035.1 GCA_937875975.1 uncultured Opitutia bacterium
GAGGACGAAGCCCGCATCGAACAAGAAGGCGGCTTCTGGAAATACCTCGACGAAACCCCGAAGCCCTGATCGTGACCACTCCCCCCGTAAAACCCCAGTATTCCTCACCAGAAGAGGCCGCCCGCATCTACCTGCTGCCCAACCTCTTCACGGCGGGCAACATGCTCTGCGGCTTCCTGGCCATCAAGAACTGCATCGAGGCGCGCTTCACCACCCTGACCGCGGACGGCCGGGCCGATCACTACATTATGGCGGTCTGGTTCATCCTTTTCGCGTGCATCTGCGACCTCTTCGACGGTCGTGTCGCCCGCGCCACCAAGCGGGAATCGCTCTTCGGGGCCGAGTTCGACTCCATCGCGGATACGGTCTCCTTCGGCGTCGCGCCCGCCCTGATGGCCTGCTTCCTGGTCATCAAGCCGGAAGTCACCGAGAACGTCCAGCTGATCACGTGGCTGCTGGCTTTCATCTATCTTCTGTGCGCCGGCGTCCGTCTGGCGAGGTTCAACGTCCTGACCAACCCGCTCGTCCCAGGTAACGAAAGAAGGGCCGCCGGCGGCGATTTCGTAGGGCTGCCGTCCCCGGCCGCGGCCGGGATGATCGCCTCGCTGGTTCTCGTCTTATCCAAGATCATGGAAGGAGAAGGACCCCTTGATGTGGCCGTCAAAGATTGGTCCTGGATCCTCCTGCCCTTGATGCTGATCATCTCCTTCTTGATGGTCAGCAATGTCCGGTTCCCGAGCTTCAAGAAGTTGGATTGGACGGCGCGCGCCCGGACCCGCGGTTTCATCCTGATCATCATCGTCGGCGCGGTGGTGTTCCGCTACCCCCAGTATTCCTTCCCCGCCATCTTCCTCGGCTATATCGGCTTCAGTATCTTCCGTCATGTCTTCCTTCTCAAAAAGAGCGAGATGGACCCTGCGCCCGATGACGATGATGAGCCGGTGTCCAAGGTGTGAATAGTCCGTGAAGGGTTGGTTGTTCTGACCTCATGTGAACAACCGAGGACTTATTCACCCCGGACAAACAGAAGGATTGGCTGCCGATAAGACCGCTCATCAGGGGCTTGCGGAACTGTGCACGGGATTCCGAGGCCTACTGATGCTACTGGTATTTATAAATGAAGAGTAACTAGATACAGGGAGTCCCGGTATGTGGGCAATGAGGGGTTGCCTCACCCCCTGCCTGTGCTCAATTCTTCGGTCATCATGAAGTTCAAGGTTAACCGAAATCACTTTTTCAACGGCCTCTCCAGCGTCACCAACGTCGTGGGCAATCGCGCGACGATGCCGATCCTGCAAAACGTGCTCATCGAAGCCGAAGGCGACACCATCACGCTGACCACCACCAACCTCGATCTCGGTATCTGTTGCCGCATCAAGGCCTCCGTGTCTTCGCCTGGCCGAATCACGCTGCCGGTCAAGAAACTCGTCCCCATCATCCGCGCCCTCTCGAGCAGCGATACCGTCGTGGAGCTGACCGGCAAAGACCGTGTGAAGATTACTTCTGGCAGTTCCGTGTTCCAGATCGCCGGCCTGCCGGCTGACCAGTTCCCGCCGATCTCCAATTTCACCGGACAACCGACGATTTCCATCAATCAGGACGACCTTGGCGACATGCTCCGCAAAGTCAGCTACGCCCAGTCCTCCGATGAGAATCGATACATCCTCAACGGCGTCTTCTTCGAATTTGCCGAAGGCAAGCTCACCGTTGTCGCCACGGATGGTCGTCGTCTCGCGAAATGTGAACGCAAGATCGCGGGCAGCGACAAGACCCTCGCCCTCATCCTGCCTGCCCGCACCATCATCGAACTGATGCGCCTGCTCAAGTCTGGCGGCGAAGCCCACGTCTCGCACAACGAACGCCAGGTTGGCTTCACCATCGACATCCCGAAGAACGAGGAAGGCCTCGTGGACCGCATCCAGCTGGTCTCCAAGGTCGTCGAAGGCAACTACCCGAACTACCGCCAGGTCATCCCGAAGGAAGCGGGCTCCAAGGTCCGCCTCGAACGCGAGAAGCTCCTCGAAAGCGTGAACCGCGCCGCGCTCATGACCGACGACCGCAACAACACGATCCGCATGACCGTCTCGAAGAAATCCCAGAATCTTGAGATTTCCGCGAAGTCCGAAAGCGGCGAAGCGCACGAACCTATCGCCGTGAAGTACGAAGGGCCGGAAGTGAACATCGCTTTTAATCCGCAGTACATCACCGACCCGCTCAAGGCCCTGACCGAGGACGAGATCGATTTCGAATTCAAGGACGAGATGTCCCCCGGCGTCATCCGCGGATTGAAGGATGACTTCCTCTGCGTCGTGATGCCTCAGCGCATCTCGTAAGTTTCGGAACGATCAAAGGCCAAGGTCGTCGCAGTCTGGAAGCGATTTGATTCGCTCCAGGATACGGCGGGATGCCTCGATGGACCGATCGGCGTGACCGCTGCCAGGATCATATTCGGCCGGAGGCATCGCCTGGCCGAAACGAACGCGGATACGTGCCGAGCCGAGCGGAAAGTGGGCGCCGCGCGGCAGCATATCGCGGGCGCCGCGGATATGAATCGGGACCACCGGGACGCCGGACCGGCAGGCTAACAGCCCGGCACCCGCCTTCGGGGCGGCGATGACGCCGTCTTGGCTGCGGGTGCCCTCAGGGAAGATCAGGAGGCCTTCGCCGTCCTTCAGGGCGGCCAAGGCGGATCGAATGGCACCGATGTCCGCTTCTCCGCGGTCGACGGGAATAGAATGGCAGGCCTGGATCACGAAGCCGAAGAGCGGGTTATCGAAGAGCGTACGACGAGCGATGAACGAAATCTCGCGCGGCAGACTTGAGCCGATCAAGGGCGGGTCGAGCATGCTCTGGTGATTGGAAGCGAACAGACAGGCGCCATCAGGCACGTTCTCCCAGCCTTCGACCTCCAGGGTGGAAAAGACTTCGATGAACGATCGCGCACCGTGGTAGACGGCTTTGTAGATCAGGTTCTTCGAATCGAGGATCATCGGGGCAGGGCGGCGACTTTGATGAACTCGCCAATTTCAGCGACGACTTCGTCGAGCCCCTTGTGCGTGTTGTCGAGTCGATGGGCGCCGGTCGGGCAGATTAACGGGGCGGTCTTGCGCGTAGCGTCGAGGTGGTCGCGCTGCGTGACTTGGTCAGACTGGCCTTCAGCGGCGCGCCGCCGGGCGCGTGCGTCGGGATCGGCTTCCAGGAAGATACGGACTTCCGCGTCCGGGAGGACCACGGAACCGATGTCACGTCCTTCCATCACCACGCCCGCAAAACCCTGATCACTGGCTAGCTTCACCTGCGAGCGTTGGTACTCGAGGAGAAAGGTGCGGACGGCCGGGAGGGCGGCGATCTTCGAGACGGCGGCGTTCACCTCCGGCGTACGCAGGTCGGCATCGTCGGGGAGAACGCCGTCAAGGGTAAGCGCGGAGCTGCGCGCGCCCTGGCGGGCGATGATGGTCGAGCCGATGCGGAGTTTGCTGAGAGCGGCCTTCACCGAGGTCTGATCATCGGCGGCGGCGCCGGCGAGCAGTAGCGCCCGGGTGAGGCTGCGATAATGTGCACCGGTGTCGACGTGCAGCAGGCCGTGCCGCTGCGCGAGGCGGCGGCTCGTGCTCGATTTCCCAGACGCGGCACCACCGTCTACGGACACGCGGACAAAGTTGGTGCGGAGGGCTTCCAGCGCCTGGAAGAAATGAGGGAAGGTTTTTCCGGTGCAGGCCGGGTCCTCGATGGCAATCCACGGACGCCCGTCGCCAAATAGGTCGAAGCTGCCGAGGACGCCGAAACTCATCGCCATGCGATGATCTTCGTAGGTGTGGATGGTGATGGGACCATCGGCCGCGCTGCGGCGGAGCGCGGCCTTGCCGGGGAAGACCGTCAGTGAGGAAAGCGAATCATCCGCCCGCAATTCAGCGGCGGTGGGGGCAACCTTGATTCCGAGACGTTCGAGTTCCGTGGCCATCGCGAGCACGCGATCGGTCTCCTGCTTGCGCGTATGCGCGATCCCGCTGATCTTAACCGGGCCGTCCGCCAACGTGGCAATCGTCGCGAGGGTGAGGAACGTGTCGGAGAAGGCGTTGAAATCGAAGGCGCCCCCGCGGATGACGGACCAAGATTCCGCGATCAGCGTGCCGTTCGCTGGCTTCAGCATGGCGCCACACGCGGTGGCGACCTTGGCGAAGGCGGTGTCACCCTGAAGTCCGCCGCTGGCGTAGCCTTCGATGCGCACGGAAGCCCGGAAGCCCGTCACCGCGGGCAAGGCGATGAAGTAGCTGGCGGCGGTGGCGTCTGGCTCGATCGCGTAGGTCGGTTGGGCGACATAGGCGCCGGGAGCCGGACACGTCCAGCTCCCATCGGCGAGTCGGGCGAGCGGGCGGCCGAACTGGCCGCACATGCGGGCGGTCATCTCGACGAACGGCTCGGAGACCGTGGAGCCCTTCATGCTCACCGATGCCCCGGGAGAAAGCGGAAGCACCATCAACAAGGCGGAGAGCAGCTGCGAAGACGCCGAGGCGTCGACTTCGAGCCGGCCCAGCTTACCAGTGGTGCGGAGGGTGAAAGGGAAGCCGCTGGCAGGCGCACCATCAGGCTGCAACGCGCGACAGCCCCCGGAAGCCAGTGCATCGAGCAGGCCACGCATGGGGCGGGCACGCATGGCTTCATCGCCATCGAGTTCATAGCAGCCATCCGGGGCGAGTGCGAGGAAGGCGGTGAGGAAGCGGGCGGCCGTCCCGGCGTTGCCGACATGGATCTTGGCACGCGCGTTCGGGATACGACCGCCGAGGCCGGTGACCTGGATCGTGCACGCGCTTTCGTCCGCGGAGACTTCGAAGCCTAGCGACTGCAGGGCGGCGATGAGGATGCGCGTATCGCGACTGAAGAGGGCTCCGGTGAAGTACGTGGTCCCGTCGGCGAGCGCGGCCAGGATTAATGCGCGGTTGGTGATGCTCTTCGAACCCGGGACTTGGGCGACCCCGCGGGCGGGCGTCTGGAACGGGCGGATGATGAGGGCCGGACTCATTCGGGCCGATCCAGGTTCTGTCGGGCGATGCGGGCCTCGGCGAGCAGGCGGCGAAGGGTGGGGACGTCGTTGGCCTCGATGGCGGTGCGCAGTTCCGCGGCGCGGCGTTCGACGGCGAGCAGGCCGGCGGCCGTGTGACGGGCGTTGGCGAGCATGATGCCTACCCAG
>CALEEU010000036.1 GCA_937875975.1 uncultured Opitutia bacterium
GAGCGGCAGTTCGACCTTTTGGTCAGAGCCGAGGATGGAGAGCAGCAGCGCGATGCGTTTCTGCGGAGACTCCAGGCGGATGACCTCGCCTTCGGAGCCGGTGAAGATGCCGCGGATGACGCGAGCCTTCGCGCCGACCTTCAGCTCGTCATCGAGCATCGAGAGGGTCGCGTCGGGGCCGAGCGCATTAAGCTCGTCGATGACCGCTTGCTCGACGTCGACCGGTTTGCCTTCGCGGCTGACTAGATGGAGCACGCCGCGGGTGCTGCGGATCGTGGACTGGAATTCCATCGGGTCGAAGCGGGCGAAGACGTAGCCCGGGAAGAGCGGTTCGACGACGACCTTGTTCTTGTCGTGGCCGCGACGGGTGCGGCGCAGGCGCGGGAAGACCAGCTCGCCGATGCCGACGGCCCTCAGGTTCTGCACTGCCACGGCCTCTTGGCGAGGTTTGGCCTTGATGCAGAACCAGGTCGGGCCGGCGGCTTCGGTCATGCGGTCTTGAGGGCGCTCTTCGAGCGGTCAGGCAGCCAACCGAGGGCGATCAGCGCGAGCTGCGAAGGGCAGAATACGTAGTAGAGCCAGAACGCCCCTGTCTCCGTGAAGCCGTAGCTATGGAGGCCGACGCCGAGCAGGTTCGTGCCGAACCAGGACCAGGCCGTGACGATGTTACCGAAGATGAGCAGCTGCATCAGCCCTTCGCGGCGCACGAGGCCACCCCAGCGGGCGTGGAGACAGAGCGCGCACCAGAGCACGATGAGGATGGCGCCGTTTTCTTTCGGATCCCAGCCCCAGAAGCGACCCCAGCTCTGGTCGGCCCAGATGCCACCGAGCATCGTGCCGATGAAGCTCGCGAGCACGGCGAAGGCGAGGATGCCGTAGGCCGCGCGGGCGACGCTGTCGCCCCAGTCGTAATCTTTCTTGAAGGCGCGGAGAGCAAGGTGGAGGGCGCCGAGCAGGCCGGCGACGAAGGTCGCCGAGTAGCCGAGCGTCACGATGGTCACGTGCGTCGCCAGCCAGAAGTTCGTATCGAGCACCGCACGGACGCTCTCGAGGTTATCTTCGCCGGAGAGGCCGAGGTTATGGGCGACGATCAGGGAGACGAAGCCGGTGATACCTGTCGCGACGGCGCCGATGCCGTTCTTCCAGACCCGCTCGAGCATGATGCCCATGCCGACGGCACCCCAGGCGACGAAGATTCCCGTTGAATAAAGGTTCGTGACGGGCGGCCGGTCATGTAGCCACATGCGGTAACCGAGGGCGGCGGTGTGCAGGATGAAAGAGAGCACCAGCAGGCGGTAACCCCAGACGCGGAGGGTCTCGGAGCCGGTCACCCAGGAGACAAGGACCATGAGCACTACCACCACGTAGGCGATAAGGAGCCAGTAAAAAGGCTGGAGACGGCCGAAGCGCGCTTCGGCTTCCGCCCGGGGGGTCCAAGGACCCTTCAACGAGGCCGCGATCGCCGAACTCAGTCGAGCGCAATCGTCGTCCTTGCCTTCGCGCCACGCCATCGAGAAGTCGGCGTAACGGGTGATGATGCCGTCTTCGGCCAGACCGGCCCGGTGGGCCTTCTGGTCCTTGATGATGCCGAGGAGGGAAGCCCCGAGATTATCCCAGCGGGCGAGGGAAGTTTCGTCCTTGGGGGGCATCAGGCCGATGACGCCTTCGCGTTCGAAGTCCTGATAGCGTTCCACGAACGTCTTGACCGTCTTCTGTAGCTCGGGGTCGAAGGCCTTGCCCGTGGCACTGGCATTCATTTCGGCGAGCGCACGGTTGAGTGCGGAGATCCATGCGCCGTATTCGCGGCGCGGCGTGACGTCGAGCGGCAGGTCACCGGGGATGAAGGTCATGCTCAGCGTCGCATACTGCCGGGCGGCGCTTTCAAGTGTGAGGAGGCCACGGTCTTCGACATCGCGGTCGGCCTGCGGGCGCTTGCGCGCCTGTTCGGCTGCCTTGCTGAGTTCGGCGCTGTTCTTCAAGATGCCGTCCCAGCTGACGTAGAGGCTCTTCTCGGGATCGCCGCCGACGCGTTTGAGCACGTTGGGGTGTTCAACGCGGAAGGTCGGCAGATGGCGGGCAATCGGGGCGCGGAAACAGACTTCGATGAGCCAGTCGACCGAGCTGATGGCACCGCCGGTGAGCCGGACAGGACGCTTCTCGATCAGTGCTTGGAGTTCGGTCGAGAGGGCGGGGAGTTCCTTGGCAATCTCTTCCCGCTGTTCCGCGGTCCAGGTGGACGGGCGCTGCCCGAAGGCGACGCGTTCGAGCTTCGACAGACTGATCGAGGTGCGCGAGCGCATCTGGAGCAACGAGCCGGTGGCGAGGGTCTCAATCGGTACGACGCGTCCACCGCTTTGGACGGGAATCGTGCCAAACTCACGGCTGTTCCAGCCGGCATCGGCCGCATCAGCGGTGGCGGTCAGGAAACCGAGGGTCAGCACTGCGGCGGCCTTGGCGGCACGACCGCGGAGGAAACGCAGCAGGGAGACGCCGAAGTGCCAGATGAGGCCGAGGGACATTAGCGCGACGGAGATGTAGGGGATGAGCCAGCCGGGATTGCGGACGACCTGAAGTACGCTGAGGTTCTTGCCGTCCTTCGTGCTGCCGAAGCTCGATTGGAAGAAGGTCAGGCCGGCATGCCGGAGCGGTTGGTTCATCGAGATATTGAAGGGGAAGGAGCTCGTGCCTTCCTTGAGCGTGACGTCGCTGGCGAAGCGCTTGGGCGTCTCGGTTCCCGGATACTTTTCGTGGGTGAACTTATCCAGCAGCACCGTGAAGGGAACGTAGTAGCGGGTCCGACGGAGCGAGAGCTCGTGGGTCTTGCCGGCATCTTCGAAGGTCTGGGCATCGAAAGATTCTGTGAGATTGAGATTAAGGGCCCAGATGCCGAGCGACTTATCCTTCGTCTTCAGCTCCACGATCGCGGTGGGAGCGTTGGGCTTGTTGTCGTCATAGCTTTCCGGGAGAGGCTTGTAGACCAACTCAGTGCGGGCACCGATTCCTTGGGTCGCCTTGAGGTCGATGCCGTCGCTCATCTGGGATTTAGCCCGGATCATTGCGTTCGGGTGGTAGGTCTGGACGACGAGCGTATAAGGAGTGCCCGGGAGCGCGACGTCGGCCGGAGTCTTCTTGGCGGCGATATCGCGGAGGATCGAATCAGGAATCACGACAACGCTTTCGGCGGTGCCGGATTTCTGGACGAGCGCGATCTCGAAATCGCGGAAGGCTTCGGAGTAATTACGCTGCTCGCCTTCAGGGATGATCATCGCGGATTCTTCCTGGTAGATTGCGGTGACGAAGCCACCGCCCAACAGAAGGAGTAGGCCAGCGTGGATCATTAGGTTGCCGACCTTGGCGGCGGTCGCCTTGAAGTGACGGACGTGGGCGAAGGCCAGGTTGATGATCAGCAGGGCTCCGAGCGTGAAGCCGGCAGGCAGCGGAATGCGTAAGGCTGCCGTCGGGTCCATCGGATAGAAGCAGAACCAGGAACTGAAGTAGACCTTCTGGACATGCCAGATGCCCCAGTGGACTTGTTCGAATGTCCCCAGTAGGATCAGGATCATCGATAAGACGAGCAGGAGTACCGTCAACTTAAGCGACGCCAGCGTGTCGACGAGGCCACGGCCGCTGTCGGCCTTCTTTTGGTGTTCTTCGCTGTTCACGGTAGTCGGGAGGCGGAGAGGAAGGCGACGAACGCGGCGCCATTGGCTTCGACGGCGGCGGTCTCGCCGTTCATCTTAAAGAACCAGGTGGCTCCGTCCTTGGCGGTCAAGACGGCGTCGACCGACTTCTTGCCATCGGCGGAAGTCATCACGAAGCGTTGGCTGTCGATGCCGCCGACCTTGACCGTCTTGGCCGAGGCGGCGATCTCATCGGAGCTGGCCGAAGGGAGGCCGATCTGGCCGCGCCAGCGGTTCACGTTGGCGGTGAGGCCACCGACGCTGCCGGGGAAGACCGTCACCGCGATCTCGGCCTTGCTGCCGTTCGGGCCGGAGACGATCCAGGTGGCCTTGCGCATCGAGTTTTCCGGACCGACGGACCAGCCCGCGGGAAGCTTCGCCCACTTGGGGGCGTCGAAGCCGGCGGCCTCGGCCTTCATCGAGGCGGGGGCGACCATCGGGGCGGCCACGGCCGGAGAGGCGGCTGGTTGGGCGGCGACGGGGGCGGCCGGAGCAGTCGCGGGGGCGGCTTCGGACTTCACTTCGTAGCGGGCGACCTGCGGGGCAGGTTTACAGCCGAAGGCGAGGAACGAGGCGGAGAGGAGGAGGAGAGGGCGCATGGTGGTGGTCAGATTATTTGTTGGATGGTTTCTTGGCTTTTTTCTTGGCGGCGGCGGCGTCGCCGGCGGTCGTGCCGGTCTTGAGGCGCATTTCGTATTTCTCGTCGCGAGGCAGGATGATGCCGCGCTTCACGAGTTCGTCGGGGTGCAGGTCAGCAAGGGGGCCGCAGCGGGCGAGCCAGGCGTCACACTCGGCGCGCAGTTCGGCGAGCTTGGTGGCGTTGGCCGGGTCGCCGGCGATGTTCTTCACTTCCCACGGGTCGCTCTGGGTGTCGTAGAGTTCTTCCGGGGCGCGGTTCGGATTAAAGTAGAGGGCTTGGACCGGGGTTAGCTTGCCCTCAGCCTGCACGCGGCGGAGCTCGTGCATCGTCTGGCCGACTTCTTGGTAGGCGACCTTGCCGGCTTCGTCGACGCCGGGGGCGAGGTTGCGCACGTAGCGATAGCGGGCGTCGCGGACGGAGCGAACCTTGTCGAAACTCTCGTCCATGTAGTCGCGGAAGGAGTAGACATACTTGGGAGGGTTGACGGCGGTTGGCAGGAAGCTGTGTCCGTCGTATTCGGCCGGGATAGGGACGCCGGCGAGGCCCAGCGCGGTCGGAGCAAGATCGATCCAGCTGGCAAAATCATCCCGGACGGTGCCGGGGGCGATCTGCGCGGGCCAGCGGACGATCATCGGCACGCGGGTGCCGGTGTCCTTGGGGGAGCGCTTGTAGCGCGGCATCCCCCGGCCGTGGTCACCGGTGAAGATCACGACGGTGTTCTTTTCGAGGTCATGGGCCTTCAGCCAGTCAAGCACCCGTCCGACCGTATAGTCGACGGCGGTGACAAGCTCATGGTAATGGGCGACTTCGCGCCGGACGGCCGGGGTATCCGGGTAGAAGGGCGGGAGCTCCACCTTGGACGGATCGCGGCGATCGGACGGCTTGAGCGCAGCCGTGTTCTTGGCGTGTTCGGCATCGCTGGCGCGGACTTGGCTTTCGTGGCTGACGGTGTCGTTGATGTAGGCGAAGAAGGGCTCCTTGGGCTTATCGGTGAGTTTGCCGAGCGGCTGCTTGGAATAGTTGACCCAGAGCTTCCTGTCGTCGGCCAGCTCCTTCTCCGGGATGCCCTGGAAGTCCGTCTTGCCCGGCCACATGACGTAGTAGCCAGCCTCGCGGAGTTTCTCGGTGAACGGGTGCGGTCCATGAGTGACGACCGAGCGCATGTTCTGGGCTCCATACTTCAGGGGGTATTGTCCGGTGATCATCCCGCTGCGGGTCGGAGCGCAGACGCCGATGTGGGTGTAGCCTCGGGTGAAGCGGACGCCTTCCTTGGCTAAGCGGTCGATGTTAGGCGTGATCGCATCTTTGCAGCCGTCAGCCCCGGTGTCGGGCCCCATGTCTTCCCCGACGATCAGCACGATGTTCGGGCGGATGTCAGCGGCAGAGGTGAGCGTCGCAAACGCCAGGAGGGCAAGGGTCAGGAGTCGATGGGGCATGGGGTTTGGACAAGGTCCTTGGCCAATGGTTGCGGGGTAATCGGCCAAAGCAAAAAGAAAGGACGCTTTTCGCGTCCTTTTAGGGGGGTATTAGGGCGAGGGCCTTAGTCCGTGAAGCGGAACAGAGCCACGTCACCATCCTTGAACAGGTACGATTTCCCTTCGAGGCGGTACCGGCCGGCGTCGCGGGCGGCGGCGACGGAACCGTTCTTCACCAGGTCTTCATAGGAGACGATTTCGGCCTTCACGAAGCCCTTCTCGAAGTCGGTATGGATGACCGCGGCGCACTGCGGGGCGGTCATGCCGCTGCGGAACGTCCAGGCGCGCACTTCCTTTTCACCGGCGGTGAAATAGGTGGCGAGGCCGAGCAGGTGGTAGGCGCCCCGGATGAGCGAGGAGACGCCGGAGTCGGTGACGCCGAGGGACTGGAGGAATTCCGTGGCTTCGGAGGGGGAGAGGTCGCAGAGCTCGGCTTCGACCTGGGCGCAGATCACGACGTGCTCGCAGCCGTGGCGTTTGCCGATGAGGGCGGCGACATTGGCGACGTGCGGGTTCTTGGAAGGGTCGGCGAGATCTGCCTCGGCGACATTGCAGGCGAAGAGCACCTTCTTCGAGGAGAGCAGGTTGTAGGTCTTCAGGCGGGCGCGTTCGTCGTCGGAGACGTCGAGCGAGGAGGCCGGCTGGTTCTCGTTGAGGTGCTTGACCAGGCGCGCGAGCAGTTCGACGTTGGCGATGGCGTCCTTGTCCTGGCTGCGGACCTTCTTCTGGTTGCGGTCGAGCTGCTGCTCGGCCGACTGGATGTCGGCGAGGATGAGTTCGGTTTCGATGACCTCGATGTCCCGGATGGGGTCGACCTTGCCCATGCTGTGGACGATATCATCGTTATCGAAGCAACGCACGACGTGGATGATCGCGTCGCACTCGCGGATGTTGGAGAGGAAGTCGTTACCCTTGCCTTCGCCCTTGGAGGCGCCGGCGACGAGGCCCGCGATGTCGACGATGTCGATCGTGGCGGGGATGACGACCTTGGTGCCGGCGATCTGCTGGAGCTTCAGCATGCGGTCATCAGGGACGAGGACCACGCCGACGTTGGGTTCGATGGTGCAGAAAGGGTAATTAGCCGCCTCCGCCTTGCGCGAGCGCGTAAGGGCGTTGAAGAGGGTCGACTTGCCCACGTTGGGAAGTCCGACGATGCCTGCCTGAGTCTTTGCCATGGAAGGTGCACCGTGGGCATCCGTCCCGCCGAGGTCAAGAGTCGGAACTCAGGGCGGGAGTTCCTGCGAACGTTCGCTCAGGTCCGCCGACGGCAGGACGACTTCGTCCCGGGGTTGAGGCTGTCCGCGGACGATGCGGGCGACGGCGATGCGGCCGCGAACGCTGGTGATTTCGAGGATCGCCGTGGGGTTGAGGCGCGGGTCGCGTGAGACCACGATCATCTTATCTTGCACCAAGGTGCCCGGCAGGAGCAGCACCGGTACCGAGAGGCTGGTCACCGGGTAGCCTTGGACGAAGCCAATGCGCACGTTGCGCGGAGAGCCAGCCGGGAGCGCGAACGGGTTCGGCTCCTCGGACGGCTTCGTTTTGGTCGCGACGCAGCCGGTCAGCAGCGCGAGCAGCAGACAGACTGGGCGGAAGCGGTTCACTCGCGGCTGGAAGCGCCCGGACCCTCAGGCGGCTTGCCGATGAAGGCGGCCAGGGCGGAGTTCGGCGGGAGGCCGCCCGGGAGTCCGCCAGGAGAGAGCGGGCCTGGGGTCTGCTCGCCCTTGTCTTCTTCCGAGATGAACTGGTCGAAGCCGGGGCCGGAAGTATCGAGTTCGCCTTCGAACATGCCCTGCAGCTGACGCATCCGCGTGGGGTGACGCATCTTGCGGAGCGCCTTGGCTTCGATCTGGCGGATACGTTCGCGGGTGACCTTGAAGTGGCGGCCGACTTCTTCGAGCGTGCGCTGGACGCCATCGAGGAGGCCGAAGCGGAGGATCAGGACTTCCTTCTCGCGTTCAGCCAGGGAGCGCAAGACGAAGTCGATCTTCTCGCGGAGCAGACGGGTGGAGGCGGTGTCGGACGGATTTTCCGCGGACTTATCCTCGATGAAGTCGCCGAGCGAGGTGTCTTCGCCGTCGCCGACGGGCGACTGGAGGGAGATGGGCTGTTGGGCCATCTTCATGATCTGCTGCACGCGATCGATCGCCATGTTCATCTCGTTGGCGACTTCTTCGGCGGTCGGCTCGTGGCCGAGTTCCTGGGTGAGTTGCTTCTGGACCTGCATCACCTTGTTCAGCGTCTCGATCATGTGGACCGGGATGCGGATGGTGCGGGCCTGGTCGGCGATGGAGCGGGTGATCGCCTGGCGGATCCACCAGGTGGCGTAGGT
>CALEEU010000037.1 GCA_937875975.1 uncultured Opitutia bacterium
GAGCAGGATCTTCTTGTGCATCTTCTTGATCGACCAGCCGCCTTCGACGAAGGTGGTGGCCATCCAGTCGAGGAGCTCGGGGTGGCTCGGGGCTTCGGACATATTACCGAAGTCATCCGGCGAGGTCACGATGCCGACGCCGAAGTGGTGCATCCAGAGGCGGTTAACCAGGACGCGGGCCGTGAGCGGATTGGTGCGGCTGGCGATGGCCAGGGCGAGTTCGCGGCGGCCGCTACCTTCGTAGAACGGGAGGCGGTCAGGGCCGGCGAGCACTTCGAGGAATTGACGAGGGGCGACCGGTCCGCGCTTATTACGATCGCCGCGGATATACACGTAGCTGTCGCGCGGTTTCTCGACGTCGGTGACCACCATCGCCGTGCCGGGGCCGCCGGGGTGCGTGATGTCGAGCGCGTTGATGTCGGCGAACTTGAAGTACTTCGCGGGCATGTTATTGTTGACGAAGGTCGCGGAAATCGGCTGTTGCCAGCTCTCGCAGAAGTCGCGGCTCGTGGTCGCGCGCTCGAGCAGCGAGACGGTGGAGATATCCTCGACATTGGGCAAGGGCCAGGGGAAGGCGGCGAGCTGAGCGACGGAGGGGTCATCCTTGTCGCCCTTGCGACCGGGTTGGCTGCGCAGCTGGACATGCGCGACGATCTTATCGCGGTTCTTCTTGAACATCGCCTGGTAGGCGAAGGCGACTTCCTCAAGGGACTTCGGCTTGAGGCCGCGGAGTCCGTCGGCGACAAGCGGGTTGACCGGGTACTTCTTATCAGCCAAGGCGGTTTCGATGATGGCGGGAGCCTGCTTCTCGAAATTCTCCGGGCTGATCTTCTTGAGGCGGACAAGCGGACCGGTGATCGGGTGCTCGGGGCGGTTCATCGAACCAGCGAAGGTGGTGCCCAGCTCACGGCTGTCGCCCAGGTCGAACTTCTTCAGGATATCGAAGCCTGCGGTGCTGCGGAAACCGCCGGACAAGGCGGCGAGGGCGCGCGGAGCGAACTCGCGATGGAAGGCAGCCTGCATGCCCGCAAGGTGCTTATAGTAGCCACCGGCAGTGGTATTAATCAGCTCGGCGAGCTTCTTCTCGTAGTCGGCCCGATAAGCGTTGGTCGGCGCGTTCTTGCCGACGAGAAGAGGATTACGGACGACCGGGTTCTGCTGCGGCTCGATGACGGAGGCGAAGATGCCGTGGAGGGAGTAGTAGTCGGCGGCCGGGATCGGGTCGAACTTGTGATCATGGCAACGAGAGCAGGATACGGTCAACCCGAGGAAGCCCTTGGTCGTCGCATCGATGCGCTCGTCGATGGTGTCGTCATTGTTCTGGAAACGCTTCCCGACGGTGATGAAGCCGAGGGCCGCGAGGCGCGCATCATCCTTGGCCAGGTCCGGCAGGCGGTCGGCGGCGAGCTGCTCGATGATGAACTGGTCGTAAGGCTTATCGGAGTTGAAAGCGTCGATGACGTAGTCTCGATAGGTCCAGGAGGCGTCGAAGGTCTCGATCGTGCCGTTACGCTTCAGGCCCTTGGTGTCGGAGTAGCGGGCGGTATCGAGCCAGTGGCGAGCCCAGCGCTCGCCGTAGTGGGGCGAAGCGAGCAGACGGTCGACGGTACGCTCGACGACGGCGGTCACCGCGCGGCCAGCCTGCCCCTTGCGGGCGGCCATGTTGTCCATGGCGAGGGCGGCGTCGTAATCGCGGGAGAAGGAGTCGACCTCGACGCTCGTCGGCGGCAGGCCGATCAGGTCATAGGAAAGACGGCGGAGCAGCGATTCGCCGTCCGTGGCGGGGCTGGGCTTGAGGCCCTTCTCATCGAGCTTCGCGAGCAGGAAAGCGTCGACTTCGTTCTGGCACCAGGCGGCGTTGCTGAGCTTGGTCGGCACGGCGAATTCGCGGACCGGCTGGAAGGCCCAGTGGCTGCGCGCCTTGTCGGAAAGACCGGTGAGCTTGGCGCCGCCGGCACCGGCGGGAGCCGGCGCGCCCATCTTGATCCACTGCTCAAGCGACGCGATCTGCGCGGCGGAAAGCTTGGCGCCCTTCTTGCGCGGCGGCATCGAAAGATCGGGATCCGTCTGATGGACGGCAAGGATCAGCATGGATTTCTTGATATCGCCCGGCACGACCGCCGGACCTAGATCGCCACCTGCGAGCAGGCCCGCGCGCGAGTCCATGATCAGGCCCCCCTTGGAGACGCCCTTCTCCTTCGAGTGACATTCGTAACAGCGTTCGGTGAAGATCGGGCGGACGTTCTTCTCGAAAAATTCCAGGCCGGCCGGATCCATCTTCGCCTCGGCGGGCGCCTCGGCGGCGGAAAGCATGGCGGTCGACCCCAGGGCGGCGAGCAGGGGGAGAAGGCGGAGCATGTTCAGGTGGCGATTCATAGAGGGGTCGGCGATTTGAAAAGGGCAGGGAAAGCTGGGGTGTCTTCCTAGGTATTAATTCTTAGGGCATGATGAAGGACATCAACCTCAGGTTTGTCGTAGTTACCTCATACAACCCCGGCCGACGCCCTTTGGTTGTTTTTGTCAAAAATTCGTCAAAAAGCCGGGCCAGGCCGGTCTCTGCCCTCCCACAAGCCTTGAAAACAAGAAAGCCGGCCAAATGGCCGGCTTTCGGAGGGGAACAGGATCTATGCTTAGTTAACGTAAACGAACTCGTTCGAAAGCAGTAAGGCTTGAACCAGGAGCTCAGTCGGGGTCATCGGCGTGCGGGCGATGGACTCGCCGACGTTCTGCATCACGCTGTCAGCACGTCCGCCAGTCACGGCGGTCATCATGCTCTCTTCACCATCAGGCGCCTTAACGGTCATTGCCCTGCCGGCGGGAGCCATGGTGCGAGGCGCCGGAGCGACGGCCTTAGTGCCAGCCTTTGTGCCGGCGACAGCAGCCTTGGTCGCAGGACGCAGGTTGGCGGTCGCGATGGTCATCTTAGCCTGGGCCATGAATTCCTGAGCGACGCGGATCTCGCTCGTGGAAGGACGGCGCTGGAACATGCAGCGGAACATCGCGACAATGCGCTGGTCTTCCGACATCGCGTTGACGACGTCCTTGCGAGCGGAGACGGCACGGGCGACCTCGACGCAGAGCGCATTGTTCATGAAGTACAAGGCCTGCTGAGGTACGATGGTGGAGTTACGCTTCGAGTTCGGCTGATCGGGGTCGGCGTAGTCGAACTGCGAAAGCGTATCGCTGAGGCGGCTGCGATCAACGTAGCCGTAAAGGCTGCGACGATAGCTGAACGGCTCATCCGTGATGTTGGCGGGCTGGCCACCGACCGTTGGGTTGAGCTTGCCGGTGAGGAGAATCATCGAATCGCGGATGGACTCGAAGTCGAGGCGACGGAGATTGCCGCGCCAGAGCAGGCGATTGCTGGCGTCGAGCTTGAGCGGGTCGACGGGTCCCTTCTTTTGCACGAGCGGATTGGCGGTCGGGTCGGAATCGAGGCGATAGACGTTGCTCATCACAATCATGCGATGGAGGCGCTTCATCGTCCAACCGTTCTCCATGAACTCCGCCGCGAGATAATCGAGGAGTTCCGGGTGCGAAGGCTTCTCAGCCATGTTGCCAAGGTCGTCCACCGTGGAGACGAAGCCTTCGGTGAAGTGCTTCATCCAGGTACGGTTGACGGCCACGCGGGCGGTCATCGGGTTCCCCTTGTCGGCGATGGACTGGGCGAACTCGTAGCGACCGCTACCGTCGACGTACGGACGACGCTCTCCATTGGAGAGGATGTCGAGGAACTGGCGGGGGACGATCTCCCCCTTGTTGTTCTTGTCGCCGCGCTTGAACACGTAGCTGTCCTTCGGATCTTCGGAATCCTGCACGACCATCGCCTCGCCGGGGGCACCGGGGTGCGAGAGACGCAGCTCGTTGATGCGGGTGTGACGGAAGTAGGCGACAGGCTCGCGGTTGCCGATGCCACCGTAGATCGGACGGTTCTGCCAGTCGGCACAGAACTTGCGCGTGGCGAACAGGGAGATCATGTCCTCGTTCTCGAAGACCTCGTCGTAGCTCGGGATGGCCCAAGGATAGCCGGTCATCTGGGCGATCGCCGGAGAGGTCTTCTTCCAGTCTTCGCCGGGCTTGGCCAGCAGGGCGAGGTGCGCGAGAATCGCAGCCTTGTTCTCGTTGTAGGCCTTCTGGTAAGCGGCGGCGACGTCATGGAGAGACTTCGGCTTCAGGCCACGGAGAGCAGCGGCGATGATCGGGTTGACCGGATAGTCGGTGTCGTTGATCACTTCCTGGATTACGATTGGGGCGCGTTCAGCAAAGTAAACGACGGGCACCCGAGCGAGGGCGTAGAAAGGACCGGTGATCGGCGAATCTTTCTGGATGCGCATCGCGGCGAAGTCGGTGTCTTCCTGGAGATCGATCTTGTAGCGCTCGGAGAACTCACCGGCCTCGGAGGAGCCGCGACGCACGCTGGCGATCATGAGTCGGCCAGCCATCTCCTTGTCGTAGCGGGCGCGGGTTTCGCGCATGTAGCGGAAGAAGCCGGCGACCTGCTCGTCCTGGAGCTGGCCGAGTCGCTTGGTGAAATCGGAGCGCGCGGCGGAGGCGGTCTTCGAAGTGGCGGCGATCGTCGGGTGGTGCAGCGGCTCGACGGTCGACGCGAAGATGCCGTGCAGGGAATAGTAATCCTTGATCGGAATCGGGTCGAACTTGTGGTCGTGACAGCGGGCGCAAGACACGGTGAGTCCGAGGAAGGCCTTGGTGCTCGTGTCGATGCGTTCGTCGATGATGTCGTTCGGGTCGTCGAAGCGCTTGCCGACGGTGAGGAAGCCGAGCGCGGCGAGACGAGGATCGTCGGGAGAGATGCCGGGGATGCGATCGGCGGCGAGCTGCTCGACGATGAACTTGTCGTAAGGCTTATCGTCGTTCAGCGCGTTGATGACGTAATCGCGATAGGTCCACGCGTAGGCGAAACGGTAGTCCTTGAAAAGGCTGTCCCCTTGGTCGACCTGGAGGCCGCGGGTATCGGAGTAGCGGGCGGTATCGAGCCAGTGGCGAGCCCAGCGCTCGCCATAATGCGGCGATGCGAGCAGGAAGTCCACCTGCTTGGCGTAGATGGCTTCGACGTTGGCCGCGGGCTTGCCGGCGCGGAGAGCCATGGTGTCGGCGAGCTGCGCGGCCTGGATGGCCTTTTCAAAGGCAGCGACCTGCTCAGAGGTGGGCGGAAGGCCGATCAGATCGTAGGAAACGCGGCGAAGGAAAGCTTCGGGATTGGCCACCGGGTTGGGCTGCAGACCTTTCTCTTCGAGTTTGGCCATGATGAACGCGTCGATGGGCGTCTTGACCCAGGCGCGGTTCTTCACTTCGGGAACGGTCGGCTTCTTGACGGGCTGGAAAGCCCAGTGATCGCGAGCCTTGCCCGTGAGGCCGGTCAGCTTGGCGGCGCCGCCGGAAGGCATGGGCGCACCCATCTTCACCCACTCTTCGAGAATGGCGATTTTCTCATCCGGCAGCTTTCCGCCCGTCTTCTTCGGGGGCATCGCGAACTCGGGATCGGTGTAACGGACGGCCTTGATGAGGAGAGACTTCTCGAGGTCGCCCGGGACAACCGAAGGACCTTCGTCGCCGCCCTTGTAGGCGCCGTCCATGGAATCCAGGATGAGGCCGCCCTTGGAGGAATTCTTCTCAGCCGAGTGGCACTCGTAGCAACGATCGATGAGAATCGGGCGGACGTTCTTCTCGAAGAACTCGAGGCCTTCCTTGGTAGCAGGCGTCGCCTCGGCGGAGGGAGCGACGGCGAGGGCAGCGAAGGCGGCGAAGGCGAGGGTGGTATGACGGAGCGACAGCATGAGCGTGTTTCTTAAGGTGGGATTAAGGTAGGGGGAAGCAGCCCGGGGATGGACTGACCTCGGGCTTAATGTAAGCCAAGGCCCCCCGGAAATCAAGTGTGGTTCCCCATTCGGGTTGTAAAGGAAAGACCCCACGGCTTGGATGGCTGGGACGGACGATGCGCATCCTGATCGCTAACGACAAATTCAAGGGCTCCCTGCCGGCGGGAAAAGCCGGTTTTCATATTAAAAATAGCCTAGAAAGCGTGTTTCCGGGGGCGATTTTCGATGTCTGCCCGATCGCAGACGGCGGCGAAGGGACGGCTTTGGCCATGACGACCGCCCTGGCGGGCGAATGGGTGCACGCCCAGACCGAGGATGCCCACGGGCGGCCGCTCGAAGCCCCCTTCGGCTGGGTCGCCACCTCGGCCACGGCCGTCATGGAAATGAGCGCGGCCAGCGGCTTGGCCATCGTCCAAGATATCGAACTTAACCCATTTAAAGCCAGCACTTTAGGTACAGGAATCCTTATCCAATCCGCCCTCCGGCGGGGGGCCAAGCGCATCCTGATCGGCATCGGCGGGAGCGCCACCAACGACGGGGGCCTCGGGGTCGCCCTCGCCCTGGGGTACCAGTTCAAGCGCCAGGGGCAGGACTTCACCCCCACCCTCGAGACCCTCCTCGAAGCGGACCAGGTCGTCCGGCCGACCGCCCTCCCCGCCTTCGAGCTCATCGTCGCCTGCGACGTCGATAATCCCCTGCTGGGCCCCCGCGGAGCCACCCAGGTCTATGGTCCCCAGAAAGGCGTCCGTGACTTCGCTTGGTTCGAACAACGGCTCGAACACCTGGCCGACCTCGCGCGTCGCGACCTCGGCGTCAACCCGCGCGACATCCCCGGCGCGGGCGCCGCGGGCGGCCTCGGCTTCGGTCTGATGGCCTTCCTCGGCGGACGTCTGGTGAGCGGCTTCGACATGGTCGCGACGCAGGTCGGACTCGAACCCCGCGTCGCCGCCGCCGACCTCGTCATCACCGGCGAAGGCCGACTCGATGAACAAAGCCTACAAGGCAAAGGCCCCGTCGGCGTCGCCCGCCTTGCCCGTCGCCTCGGCAAGAAGATCGTCGGCGTCGCGGGCTCGGTCGACGACTCGGCCGCGCTGCGCGCGCAGTTCGACCTGCTGATCCCGATCAAGCCCGCGGCGATGCCACTCGACGAGGCGATGCGTCGCACCGGCGAGCTCATCGAAGACGCCTTGCGCGCCCACGTTGGTCCGCTGCGCGCACTCAGCCCCTGAAGATCGGGATCGGTACGCCCTTGCCGTCGACGGTCGCGTAGAAGGGACGACCTTCGATATCGAAAGCAGTCTTGGGGCTGATGCCCATGGCACGGAAAATCGTGGCATGCATGTCGCTGATCGACACGGGGTCCTTGACCGCGACGAGCGGACGCTCATCAGCCGTCGCACCGTAGACATGCCCCTTCTTCACGCCGCCGCCGAACATGACAACGCTCGTGCCACCAGTAAAGTGACGATGCAGGCCGTAGTGGTCAGGGCTGGTGATGATGCCGGACTTGTTGAAAGCCTGGTCCTTGGCCTGCGAGCCGGGACGACCTTCAATCATGGCGTCGCGGCTAAATTCGCTGGCGATGATGACCAGGGTGCGGTCGAGCAACCCGCGCTGCTCGAGATCGCGGATCAGGCGCGCGATCGGGCGGTCGATCTCGGCGTGCATCTTCGCGACGGTCTCATGGCCCTTACCATGCGTGTCCCACTGGAAGAACGGCACGTACTCCGTGGTGACCTCGACGAAGCGGGCGCCGTTCTCGACGAGGCGGCGGGCCAGCAAGCAGCCACGGCCGAAACGACCGGTGTCATAATCCTTCTGCACCTCGGGCGTCTCGAGCGTGATGTCGAACGCGGCACGCTCCTTGGCGCTGAGCAGACGATAGGCGTTATCCATCGAACGCAGCATGGACTGATGCTGATGGTCGCTGAGCAGGTCGCGGCTGGGCGTCGCGTCGACGAGGCGTCGGAACTCGCGGTCGCGGTTCACGAAACGGCCGGCGTCCATACCCTTAGGCGGGCGCACGGCGGCGGCGGCTTCTTCGGGGAACGGCAGGTTCATCGGGCCGTATTCGCCGCCGAAGAAACCGGCGGTGGTGAAGGCCTTGAGCTCTTCGCTTTCGCCGACGCCTTCGAGGCGCTGGCCGATGTTGACGAAGGCCGGCATGACCGGATTACGCGGGCCGAGCACGCGGGCCATCCAGGCGCCGATGTGCGGGCAGGCGACCGTCTGTGGCGGGACGTAGCCGGTGTGCCAATGGAACTGGTGCCGTGAATGCAGGATGCT
>CALEEU010000038.1 GCA_937875975.1 uncultured Opitutia bacterium
CGTCCGAACACATCCTTTATGTTTTCTCGCTTCTTTAGTCGGGTAGGTCTGCTGGCCGCCCCCTTCCTGGCCCTCATCATGGCCGGCTGCTCCAAGGCCGACATGACCGTCCGCCAGTCGACCCTGGACCCCAAGGGCCCGGTCGCCCAAGTCCAGTTTGATGTCTTCATGGCCACCGTCTGGCTGGTCGTCGTCCTCTTCGTCCTTGTCGGCGGCCTGCTCGTCTACGCCGTCATTAAATTCCGCGCTCGTCCGGGCGATGAAAACAAGCCCGCCATCGTTGAAGACGGCCACGGCAATCCGCTGATCGAAATCGGACTCATCACTGCTTCCATTGGTTCGCTCGTCATCATCGCTATCCCGACGCTCAACGCGATTTGGTATACCGACGACGTGCCGGCCGAGTCCGTTCCGACGTCGAAGCTTTCTGTTTGGTATCCGCGCGTCGAAGGTGGTCGCGAAAACTACGCCAAGACCGTCGAAGAGCAGGTGCTCGAGGTTGACGTCATCGGTAAGCAGTGGTGGTTCCGTTTCGAATACCCGCAGCTCGGCCTCACCAACGACGCCAAGCATTCTGTCCCGAATGAGATGGTGATCCCCAAGGGTGTCGCCGTCCGCATCAACCTGCGCTCCGAGGACGTCATCCACTCCTTCTGGGTACCCAAGCTCGCTGGCAAGGTCGACCTCATGCCCGGCCGCAAGAATCACATGTGGCTGCAGGCGAGCGAGACTGGCCATTACTACGGACAGTGCGCGGAGTTCTGCGGCGACTCGCATGCCTACATGCTTTTCCGCGTCGAAGTCGTCGAGCCTGCCGAGTTCGCCAAGTGGGTGCAAAGGCAGAAGGCTCCCGCTGAGCCCGTCGCAGTTGGCACCAAGGCTGATAAGGGAAAAGCCCTCTTCGCCGCTAAGAGCTGCGTGATGTGCCACAACGTCGGTGGTCACTTTGGCGCCGGTGCTTTCGGCCCGGACCTCACTCACCTCGCCTCGCGTAAGTCCCTCGCCGGTGCCTGGCTCGATAACCGCGACCCTAAGGCCCAGCTCGCCCTCGAGCAGAAGACGGGCAACACCGAGTCCTCGGTCGAAGTCGACCGCGCAACCCTCAAGGCCAACCTCATCAAGTGGATTGGTTCTTCCGGCGTCGCGCACGGCGCCGACGGCAAGACGCTCACCAAGGACGTCAAGCCCGGCAACCGCATGCATTACTACAAAATGTTCAACGTGGCGGGTCTCCGTGAGACCAACCAGAAATTTACCGCCGAGGAACTCGATGACCTCGCCGAATACCTCCTCACCCTGAAGTAAACCTTCCCGCACTTTCACTCCCATGTCCCACGATTCCCATCACGCTCCGGTCGCCTGCAAGACCGAGCTGGCGCCCGAGCGCAGCGACCTCGGCCTGATCCGTCCTGACCGCGCGACCGGTTGGATCGACTGGTTGACGACCGTCGACCACAAGAAGATTGGCATCCTGTACGGAGCGTTCGCCATGTTCTACTTCCTCGTGGGTGGCGTTGAAGCCCTTGCGATCCGCACGCAGCTGGCCCGCCCGGACAACGACTTCGTCACGGCGCGTATGTACAACCAGCTGTTCACCATGCACGGCACGACGATGATCTTCCTAGGCGTCATGCCCCTGTCGGCCGCGTTCTTTAACTTCCTCGTGCCGCTGCAGATCGGCGCCCGCGACGTCGCCTTCCCGCGCCTCAACGCGTTCTCGCTCTGGACCTTCGTCTTCGGCGCCTTCGTGCTGAACGCCTCGTGGTTCTTCGAGTTCGCGCACCTCGCCGGCTGGTTCAACTCCTTCGAGTGGCACAAGGCGCTCGTCTACACCGACTTCGCCCCGGCCAATGGTTGGTTCAGCTACGCGCCGCTCTCCGGTACCTTCGGTCAGAACGGCCAGGCGCTGCGCTTCACCGGCGTCGGCACCGATTTCTGGATTATCGGCATCCAGGTGCTCGGCATCGCTTCGCTCGCGGCCTCCTTCAACTTCATCTGTACCATCATCAACATGCGCGCCAAGGGCATGACCATGATGCGCCTGCCGGTGTTCACCTGGATGACGCTCGTCACCGCGGTGCTCATCATCCTCGCCTTCCCGGCCATCACCGTCGCCCTGATCGAGCTCATGTTCGACCGCACCTTCGGCGCCAACTTCTTCAACCCGTCCGCCGGCGGCCAGCCCGTCCTGTGGCAGCACCTCTTCTGGATCTTCGGCCACCCCGAAGTGTACATCCTCGTACTCCCCGCGATGGGCATCGTCTCGGAAGTTCTCCCGACCTTCTCCGGCAAATCGCTCTTCGGTTACCCGATCATCGTCTTCTCTGGTGCCGTCATCGGCTTCCTCGGCTTCGCCGTCTGGAGCCACCACATGTTCACCACCGGTCTCGGCCCTGTGCCCACCGCCGCGTTCTCGCTCCTCACGATGGCCATCGCCGTCCCGACGGGCGTTAAGATTTTCAACTGGCTCGGCACCATCTGGGGCGGACGGATCCGCTTCACCCCGCCGATGGTTCTCGCCCTCGGTTTCATCTGGATGTTCATGTGCGGCGGTTTCTCCGGCGTCATGCACTCCGCGGCCCCCGCTGACTCCCAGCAGCAGGACAGCTACTTCGTCATCGCGCACTTCCACTACGTGCTCCTCGGCGGCGTGCTCCTCGGCCTGATGGCTGGCCTCTACTTCTGGTTCCCGAAGATCTTCGGCCGCATGCCGAACGCCCCGATTGCGTACATCGCCTCGGGCTTGGTCATCCTCGGCTTCAACGTCGCCTTCGGTCCGATGCACTACCTCGGCCTGGCCGGCCAGCCGCGCCGCACGCACACCTACCACGCGGGCAACGGCTGGGAGCAGTGGAACTATGTCGCCACCATCGGCGCTTACATTCTCGGCATCGGCGTCGCCCTGGCCTTCGTCAACCTCGTGTGGACGGCTTTCCGCGGCAAGAAGTGCTCCAACGATCCGTGGGATGGCCGCACGCTCGAGTGGTCGCTGCCTTCCCCCGTGCCGGAATATAACTTCGCCCAGGCTCCGATCGTCGCCACGCGCGACGCCTTCTTCGAAGACAAGCATGGCAGCAAGCGCATCGGCTCCGAGCCTGACGGCGGCGAAGCCGGCGTCCACATGCCCAGCCAATCTTGGATGCCGCTCGTGGCTTCCGCGGGCTTCCTCTTCATCGGCTTCGGCATGCCGATGATGGCCATGGGCATCCCCCACGCCGGCTGGATGGTCATTGGCGGACTCGGCGTCCTGTTCCTCGGCATCTGGCTCTGGGCCCTCGAAGGTCCGGGCGGCTACATGCTCAAGACTCCCGTCAACCGGGACGCGCCGGTTCCGACCGAGACTGCCGCCCACTGAGCGCCTTCTTCTCCTTACTCTAAACTCTGACCTCCATGTCTGACACCGCCGCCGCGCACGAAGCGCCCACGTCCACCGGAATCGACCACAAGAAGCTCATCATGTGGCTCTTCTTGGCTTCGGACTGTATGTTCTTCGGGACGCTCATCTCGACGCACCTGCTCTACCGTAAGCTCTTCCCCGCCGGCTTCACGGACGCCGAAGGCCACCAGCGCTTCATCCAGAACCTGTTCAACATCGAGCTGACGTCCTTCTCGACGTTCATCCTGCTGATGTCCTCGTTCCTGATGGCGCTCGCGGTTTCCGCGATGCACAAGGGCCAGATCAAGTCCTTCCGTCGCAATGTCCTGGGCGTGATCTTCTTCGGCGTGATCTTCCTCGGCTGTCAGGTCTACGAGTTCACTCACTTCTACCATGAAGGCCTGACCATCCAGAATAGCGTCCTCGGCTCGACGTTTTACGTCCTCACCGGCACGCACGGTACGCACGTCGCCATCGGCGTACTCTGGCTCATCATGATGTATTTCTACAGCTTTACGGGTAAGCTCGGTGGCCACATGGGTGCTCTCGATGTCGAAATCGCGGGCCTCTACTGGCACTTCGTCGATATCGTGTGGATCATCATCTTCACGGCAGTCTACCTCGTCGAGTACCTCGGGCCCAATGGGATCTGGGGCACGGGCCTCCCGGCCGTCGCCAAGTAACCTTTCTTTCCGACCATGTCCTCTTCTCACGAAGCCGCTCCCGGCCCTGACTTCCTCGCCGAGGAGGTCCGCCGCTATCACCACTTCATCGTGTTGGCCCTCTGGCTGGCCGTCATCACTGGCGCCGAAATCGTGCTGATCTTCCTGCCGATTCCCGTCGCCGCCATCCTCACGATCCTGACCCTGATGTCCGCGGGGAAGTTCTTCGCGGTCATCCTGTGGTTCATGCACCTGATCTACGACAAGCGCCTGCTTTTCTGGTGCTTCGTCGCCGGCCTGGCGCTCGCCTTCGCGACCTACACGGCCTTGCTGATGCTGTTCTCGGTCGACCGTATCGACACCCGCTGGTTTAGCTGAGCCTGGCTCTCATCGACTGACGAAGGCCTTCGTATCTGCGGAGGCCTTTTTCGTACCCACGCTTGCGGGCCAGCCGACCTCGGCTTCATATGAAAGGGATGAGTATCCCCCTCCACTGGCACACGGAGCCGCTGCTGCTGCTCCTGGTCGTGGGAGCGTGCTGGGCTCACGCGTTGATGTGCGGTCCGTTCCGGGCGCGCTTCCTGCCAGGTCGGACGGAGTATCCCGTCTGGTATGCGGTCCGCTTCCATCTCGGCGTGCTGGTCGCCTACGTGGCTGTCGGCTCACCCTTGGACCAGATGGGCGAAAGCTTCCTGTTCTGGGCGCACATGCTACAGCACATGCTGCTGATCTATATCTCCGCACCCCTCATCGTCACTGGCCTGCCCCCGGAATTCATCGATGGGTTCCTGCTCGGAGGTCGCCCCCGCTTGGCCCGCGCCCTGCGCGTGCTCACGCACCCAATCACCGGTGGACTGATCTTCACGATGTGCTTCTCGATGTGGCATTTTCCGGAGCTCTATGAGGCCGCGCTGCGCAGCCGACCGCTCCATGTGCTCGAGCACTGGTCGATGTTCCTCCCCGCCATCCTGATGGTCTGGCCGCTATTCTCGATGTCCGCCACGCTGCCGCGCATCGGCTACGGCCAAGCGATGTTCTACTGCTTCGCCTTGATGATCGCCGACCTGCCCATCTGGGCAGTGCTCATCTTCGGCGACCACCCCATCTATGAGACTTACCGGCTGGCACCGCGCATCAGCGAGCTTTCCGCTTCGGCTGACATGATCATGGGGGCGGTGGTGATGAAGGGATTCAACGAGGTCTTTGCCCTCGGCTGCATGGCGTACGCCTTCTACGCGTGGTATCAGCGCGATCGCTGAGCGGACTCAATGGCGCGAGGCGCGTCGGAGGAGAGTCCAAGCTAGAACGACCACCACGACGTTCGGCAGCCAGATGAGCAGGTCCGGTCGCAGGTCTGGATCCTTCACGTAGGCGGCCATTGAGGTCAGCAGATAATAGGACAGGGCGATGCCGAGGGCGATGGTTGCGTTGACGAACGTCTCGGAGCGACCCACGCGCACGGCCAGCGGTACCGCCAGGAAGGCGAGCGAGAAGACCGAGAAGGCGCTGGCGAGGTGCGACATCAACTGCGTCATCGCCAGCATCTGGCCCTGCTCCTTCTCCTTGCGGGTGGCGTTGGGCGCGACCTGCCAGCCTTTATCAATGGTGTCGAGGAGCTCCGAGGTGGTGAGCCAGCGGAGCTTGCGCTGGAAGTTTTCGCCATCCTTGAAGACGCCGGAGGCAGCGAATTCGAGGGAGGTCGTCCGGGCTTGAATGAACGAGGACGGGCTGGCGAAGGTTTCGTCGCCCGGCTGGCGCTTCTCGAGGCGCGCATCAGTCAACTCCACCCTTAGGATGCCTTCACCCTTACTGTTGAGGCCAGGAGCGAGGCGTGCTTCACGGGCATGGACGGTCTGCGTGAGGCGGCCGCGTTCATCGACGCTCCAGAGCCAGAAGTCACGAAGGACCTCGCCATCACGCTCGGCGGCACGGATCACCATGCCAGGAAACTGGCGGTTGAGTTTACCAGGCACGATGACGGATGCGGGATTATCTTTGGCCGACCCCAGCAGCAGCCGGCGGTATTCCGTGTTGGCGGAAGGAGCGATCTCGAGATTGAGCCACGCGGAGAGCAACGCGAGTCCACCGGCGAGAAGGAGGGCCGGCCGGGCGATGCGCCCGAGGCTCCGTCCGCTGGCCTTCATGGCTGTGAGTTCCTGCTGGGAGCTCATCCGCCCGAATGCGATGAGCACGCCGGTCAGCAGCCCGAGTGGCAGTGCATACGGGAGTACGCCTGGGATGAGCAGCCCGACAAGCTCGAGCCCTTCCCACCCGCTGACGCGGCCACTAGCGATGGCGCTCGAGACCTGTGAAAGGATGTTGCCCGCGACCAACACGAACACGAACGCGCCCGTGGCGGTGCCACCGGCGATAGCGGTTTCGGTCAGGACGTGGCGGTCGAGCAAGCGCACATCAGCATCCAAGCCGACCACGCCCTACACTCCAAGGCGAAAGGCTCAGGGTGCCGCCTTCTGGTCCAGATCGGCCGGCAGCCCAACGCCGCGGACGGCCTCAATCTCGCCAGCGCGCAGCCAGCCGGTCTTGCCGTCGGCGGTGGTCACGCGGACATGTCCGTTAAGGGGACGGCCAGTCCGGACGACATCACCTTCGGCGACGCTGTTCAAGGGTTCGCCAAACTGGGTCGGCGTCAGGCGCAGGGAGATCTCGGTCTTGCGGACGACCGCCCGGGCGGAAAGTTCGCGGCTGCCCCAGAGGCCAGGAATGCAGAGTACGAGCAGCGTCAGTGAGATCACGCGGGCACGGTGGTTCGCTTCGCTGGCGGCACGGCGGCGCAGGCGCGGAACGATGATGCACAGGAAGGCGATCCAGAAGGACAGGGTGGCGAGGATGAGCCACGCATCAGCGGTCAGGATTGCGGCATAGTCCTCGGTCCAAGTGAAAGCGGGCCGGTCGGTACCGCCGGCGTTGAGCGCATGGCGGATGCCTGCGGTTGCGACGGGGTCGAAGGGATCCAGCAGCAACGCGCGTTCCCAGCAAACCATCGCGCGTCCCTTGCGGCCCAGTCGCCACTCGGCGTTGCCCAGGGCGGAGAGTCGCCCGGCGGTGACGCCTTCGATGCGGGCTTCCTCGGACCATTTCTCAATGGCCGTCGCATAATCCCCTTTGGCGTAGGCGGTCTCTGCGGTGGAGATCGCGCGGTCATCGGCGGCGCCGAGTGGCGCCAACCAGCAGAGAAGAAGGCAGGCGAGGAACCTCATAGCAGGCCGAGGAGTCGGCGGACGAGCGCGAGCGCGGCGTCGTGGTCGGTGGTATCTGGGGCGGCTGCGGCAAAACGTTCGCCGTAGGCTTGGAGAAAAAGGCTGTCGAGGATGGCCCGGTCGGCACCAGGCAGGGCTCGTTCGACGTCGCTTTGGACCATCGCGGCTTCCTTGGCGCCTAGCAGCGCCGCGCTGCCGACCTGCAGGGCGTGGGCGAGGGATAGGGCGAAGGCGTGGTGGTTGCCTTGGCGCCGGGCGGCGGCGGCGGCAACGAGCGAGGCGCGGAGGGTCGAGCGGGCGCGTCGGCGGATACGAATCTCCGGGTGGGCCGCTAGGTATCCGAGCGCGAAGACCGCAGCGGTCAGTACGAGGAGCAGTGCCGCCAGGAAAACGTTGCCAGACCAGAAGGCGGGCGAAGCCGCGAGCTGAGTGGAGGGTGCGCCCAGGAAGAGCGCGGAGGTGCGGCGCGGTTCGGGCGTGGCCAAGCCGGTCACTGTCTTCTTCTTTAGGTCGGCTGGTGCGGCCGGATCGGCGGTGATGAGATCGACCTTCGCTGGCGCGCTGCCGGTGACGGTGACCTCGACCGGCTTGAATTCGATACGGCTATACTTCTTTGTCAGCGGGTCGAAGGTCGAGAAGCGGATGGCAGGAGTGAGCAGCTTGCCGGGAAGACGAGGGACGAGCGTGTAGACGAAGAAACGCTGCGCCTCGGAATGACGGCGGCGTTCTTGTGCCGGCAGGACATCCCACTGTTCGCTCCCGGGGATTTCTGGCGGGATGAGGCGATCGAGATTGCCGGTGCCCGTGATGATTGCCCGCAGGCGGATGGGCTCGCCCACCTCGGGTTTATCTTTGGAGACCTGCACGGCCTCCGCGGCGAAGGCGCCGATGGCGCCAGACCAGTCGGCGGGCCGACCGCGTTCAGGGACATGTTCGACGGTAAGTTTGTGGCGGAAGGCGAACGGCCGGTCACGGCCGCTGTTGCTGAAGGGGTTCGCCGTGGCGCCTTGGATGAGCATCGTGCCGTTGAGCGCGAGCTCACTCACGCCTTCGCGGATAGGGGTGAGTTCGAAGGTCGTCTGCATGCCTTGTCCGAGCTCTTCGGGCAGCGGCTGGCGGTCGGCGGTCACGAAGAGGGTGAAGCCTTCGGCCAAGGATTCGAGGCCGAAGCTGGCCACGACGGCCTCCTCTTCGCCGCCGCGCATACGGATCGCGCCGCGGATGAGCTCACCGACGTAGAACGTGCGATCGGGGATAACGAGTTCGGCGCGTGCCTGGGTGGTCCGTCGGTAAGCCACGCTCTTGCTGACCGTGAGTTTGATTTCCGGCACGGCGATGATCTTGCGGGCGAAGCGCAGGTTAAAGGCCGGGATGACGTACTCGCCTTCCTGGTCGGGCGCGACGCCGGAATAGTTGATGGTGGCTTCGTTGGAGTCAGAGCGGACAATCTGGCCGGAGAGACGCAGGGCCATGCCGCGCGGAGGCCGGATTTCTTTCCCCGCCTGCTGGGCGCCGCCGAGGATGACGTCCGACTCGATGATGATCTGGAGCCGGAACGGCTGGCCGGGTGCGGTGACGCGCGGGGTGATCTCCCAGCTGACACGATCCTCCGCCCCGGCGGTGAGTCCGAAGAAGAGGGCGAAGCAGAAGGAGAGCAGGCGACGCATCTCAGTAGTCCTTGCCTTTCTTGTCGGCCGGCTTGCCGCCTTTGCCGCCCTTGCCGTCTTGGCCGCCAGCGGGCATCTTGCGCCCGAATTCGTTCTTCAGGCCTTCGAGGGAGCCGCGGGCTTCCTGTTCGGTCATCTTTTGTTCCTCGCCCGGCTTACCCTTCTTCGGGTCGCCGTTACCGGCCTTCGGCTTCTGCCTTTCGGGCGGCAGGAAATTCTCATCGTCCTCCTCCTCGCCTTCGGTGTTCTGGGGCAGCTTGTCGTCCGGGATACGTTTCACGAGTTCCTGAATCACGGTGCGGAGCTCTTCGAGTTTCTTGCGCTGAGCCTCAATGGCTTCCTCGAGCGCGTTGGTCTCACGGCGCAGGGCGCGGAGTAGCTCCTCAATCGCGTCGGCGTTCGCCTTGGCCTGCGTATCGGCCACATCCAGCTCGTGGGCGCCGCGGAAATCGCCGATCGAGCGAGTCCAGGCGGCGACGACGCCGATCCGCTTGGTGACCATGGCTTCCTCTTGCGGGATCAGTTTCTTGATGGTGCGGAAGGTGCCGATGCCGCCGCCGAGCGCGGAGGTTGCGGGGACGTAGTCTGGTTCGCGGCCCTCAGCCTTGGCCTTATCGAGTAATTCAATCTGATCCTTCATGTCCGAGATGTCCGCGTCGGCTGCCTCAAGGTAGGAGCGCGCAATGGAAAGTTCGGTCACATCGCCGGCGGTCTTGCCACCGAGCGCGGTCTTGCCCTTGCCGAAGCGGACGTGGCCAAGGTTATGGAGCGCGGGCGGACGTAACGGGTCAATGTCGTGTCCGAGCGAGGCGCGGAGGGCGTCTTCGGCGCCAGCGAGATCGCCCTCGGCGAGGCGTTGGGTGCCGCGGTTGTGGAGTTCGCGGGCATCGAGCTTGGCGAGCTCATCTTTGGGTGCCTTGTCGGCCGCGAGGCCAGCCGACATGAGGATGAGCAGCGAGAGGAGGTTTCTCATGGCGAGGTAGTCTTGCGGCGGGTGGAGATGAGTGATTCGAGGACGAGCAGAAGGAGGGCGACGCCGATGAACCATTCCTCGCGCGGAATTCCCCGGCGCCCCGCGCCCCGTTCGTCGGTGCCAGCTTGGATCGCAAGTCGGAGCGCTTCCATTCCTTCGCCGGCCTGGCCGAGGCGAACAAAGCGGCCACCGGCAGCGTCGGCAATGGCGCCAAGGGTCTTCTCGTCGAGGCGGCTCAGGACTTCTGCGCCATCCTTATCCTTCAACGTCTCAAGCGAACCGGCGGTGCTGATCACGCGGATTGGTCCGCCAGAAGGCGTGCCGATGCCTACGGTGTGCACCACGAGCCCCTTGCGCTTGAGCTGCTTGGCCATCTCGATGCCGCCCGCCTCGAGGTCTTCGCCGTCGGTGAGGATGATGAGCAGCTTGCGGTTACGGTTGGAGTAGAAGGCCAGCTCGGATTCCTCGATCGCGCGGCCGATGTCGGTGCCGGCGACCTGGATGCTGCCGGTATCGGTCTCCTCGAGCGTCCGGAAGAACGCGTCGTAATCGCGGGTCAGCGGGCATTGGAGGAAGGCCTGGCCGGAGAAGGCGATGAGCCCGACGTTACCGGTGCCCTTGCGGCGGATGAAGTTGGCGATGGCGGCCTTGGCCCGGGCGAGGCGCGTGGGGCTCATGTCGGAGACGAGCATCGACTTGGAGACGTCGAGCGCGAAGACCACATCCTCGGTGGCGCCCTTTTGCTGTGACACCTCCACGCCCCAGCGTGGCCCAGCGAAACAGGCGATGAGAAATGCGAAGGCAACCGAAAGCGCGACGTCCTTCGTGCGGCGACGCGCCGAGGAATAGCCAGCGGTGAGACGATCGAGTAGGCGCGCCGCGGCGAAGCCAGCAAGCCCACGGCGACGCCGGCGCTCCGCCCAGCACAGGGCGACGAAGAGGAGGATGCCGCCCAGGACGGCGACCGTCAGCACCCAGGGCTGCTCGAAATGGAAGTCAGCGGTTTCCATTACTTAGGGGGCGCGGGGGCGCAGGAGGCCCCAGCCAAGTTCAAGGATAAGGAGCAATCCGGCGAGGGCGGCCCAGACCAGGCGGTAGCTTTCGTAGACGACGGACTCGCGGATACGCACCTCAGTGCGCTCGAGGCGGTCGATCTCCTCGTAGACGCGGCTCAACTGATTTTGGTCGAGGGCGCGGTAGAAGCGACCGTTGGCAATCTTGGCCATCTTGCCGAGCATCTCGTAGTTGGCCGGGTTGATGGTCTGCATCGGGATCGTCTTACCCAGGACGTCGCGATAGATTTTGCCCGTGCGCGTATCGAAGCGCGGCAGGACGGTGGGCTCATCCTTGCCGAGGCCGATGCAGTACATGCGGATGCCGAGCGCGGCGGCGAGTTCGGCGGCAGGAATGGGCAGGATGGCCTTGCTCATGTTGTCGTCGCCGTCGGTCAGCAGGATGATGACCTTGGAGCCTTTGCCCTTCGTGTTCTTCATCCGGTCCACCGCCATCGCCACGCCTTCGCCGATGGCCGTACCAGTCTCCTGGATGATCCCGATATGCATGCGGTCGATGCCTTTTTCGACCCAGATCTTATTAATCGTGAGCGGGCTCAGCAGGTAAGGCTTACCGGAGAAGACCACCGCGCCGATGCGGTCTTCGGGTCGCTTGGAGAGGAATTCGTAAATGACGCTCTGGCTTGCTTGCCAGCGTGTCACCTCAGCGCGGGGCGTGCTCATATCCAAGGCCATCATCGACCACGAAAGGTCGACGACCATCATGATATCGAGGCCTTCGGTCTCGCGTTCGATTTCTTTGTTCGCCGTCCGCGGACCAGCGAGGGCAATGATGAGGAGCGCCGCAGTGAGGAGGCGGAGGAAGGCGCGGAGACGGCCGCTTTGTTCGCGCACGGGGCGACCGAGGCCGTCGAGGAGCGATGTGTCAGGGTAGGTCAGCGCGGCGGCTTTGCCCACGCGTCCACGAAGCCAAGAGTAAAGCGGGAGGAGCGCCAACAGGAGGAGCGCCCACGGATATTGGAATTCAAAGCCGAGGTCCATCAGGCGTGATCCCTCCTAGGCAATGGGGGTGGGCCTGGTAGCGGCGGCGGAACGTCGGGCGCGGCTGGGCGTGGCTTGGGCGGGACAAGCGGCGCGGCAACAGGCCTTGCGAACGTACGATGCGCGTCCTCGACGCGCTTGGCGGCCTCCCGGATACCAGCGATGAGCAGGGGCACCTCGAGTGACCCGCCGGCGAACTTCGCGGCGTCGGCGCTATGGAGTACAGCGAGCAAGGGCTGGCGGGCCGGCAGGAAAACCGGCAGGCCGGCTAAAACCGCGACGAGTTCTTCCGTTGAAAGTGAGACGGCCGCACGTGCGTCGGTCGATGCGAGGTAGACCCGGAGCGCGCGGGTGGCTTTGGCGATGGCGGCGGGCGCGGGCTCGGCCTCGGCGAGGCGTAGCGCCACGTCGAGCTGGGCGAGCGGAGCCAGCGAGGGTGGGCCCTTGCGGAGGAATTGGCGGAGGGCGACGACGCCGAGGACAATCAGGCCAAGGGCGATTAAGCCGATGGCCCAATAGGATTCCCAGGCTGCCGGCGCGATGATCGGCTTGGGTCCCTGGAGGACGAAAGGGGCTTCTTCGAGGGCGAGGAACATTAGCGTCGGCGCCGGCGGCGTTCGAAGAAACGGGAAAGGGTGGGGGCGACGGAATCCTCGGCGTCGAGTCGGGCGACATCCATTCCTGCGCGAGCTAGGCCAGCGGCGGTCGCGGCGAGTCGGGCTTCCGCGTTGGCGGCAAAGGTTTGGCGGACGTACTCAGACCCTGTGTCGACTTCGCGGATTTCGCCCGTCTCGGCGTCTTGTAGCGCGACCATGCCGACGTCGGGTAGCTCGCGCTCGCGTGCGTCGACCAATTGGACGCAAGCGGTGTCGTGGCGCGCGTTGAGTTCGCCGAGCGCGGCGGCCATGGCGTCGGTGCCTTCGGACCCAGCGAGGAAATCGGAGACCACGAAGACCATCGAGCGACGTTTGAGTGCGCGGCCCAGACGGCGCATCGGCTGCGCAAAAGAGGTGCGGCGCGAGACGGGCCGGAACTCAAGCACGTCGCGGATGAGGCGGAGGACGTGTCGGCGGCCCTTCTTTGGGCTCACCCAGAGTTCTTCCCGGTCAGTGAAGAGGAGCAGGCCGACCTTGTCGCCCGCCTTGAGCGCGGAGACGGCGAGGCAGGCGGCGACCTCGGCCGCACGTTCGCGGATGGTCGCTTCGCCGGAGCCGAAGGAAGAGGAGCCCGAGATGTCGACCGCGATCACCATCGTGAGTTCGCGTTCCTCGCGGTAAAGCCGGATGAACGGCTTACCTGTACGCGCGGTCACGTTCCAATCCATCGAGCGCACGTCGTCGCCTGGGACGTATTCGCGCAGTTCTTCGAAATCCGTGCCGCGCCCTTTGAAGCGTGAGAGGTAGGCACCGACCATCGCGTCGTTCACCGCACGCGTGGCGACAATCTCGACGCGCTGGGCGCGGCGGAGAGTCTCCTGCGGGTGGGTCGGGACGGGCTGGGCCACGGTCGCCGGGATTGCTTAGGGGACGCTGACGGCGTCGAGCACGCGGCGCACGATGGCGTCGGCATCGACCCCTTCGGCGTCGGCTTCGTAGGTGAGAATGAGGCGGTGGCGGAGGACGTCGGGCGCGATGTCCTTCACGTCCTGCGGGGTCACGTGGTCGCGGCCCTGCAGGAAGGCCCAGGCCTTGGCGGCGAGGGTGAGGTTGATGGTCGCGCGCGGCGAGGCGCCGAACTGGAGGAACTTCGCGAGATCCGGGCCGCCGGGGTGCTGGCCACGGGTGGCGAGCACGAGTGAGACGATATAATCGCGAATCGGATCGGCGACGTGGATGGCGTCGACGGCTTGGCGGGCCTCGAGAATTTCTTCCTTCGTGATGACTGCTTCGACATCGAGCTTCGGCGAGGTCTTGGCCATCGCGTCGAGGATCTTACGTTCTTCTTCGCGCGTCGGGTAGCCGATGTTCAGCTTCAGCATGAAGCGGTCGACTTGGGCTTCGGGCAGCGGGTAGGTGCCTTCCTGGTCGATCGGGTTCTGCGTCGCGAGGACGAGGAACGGCATGGGCAGCTTATGCGTCTCGCCGCCCAGGGTGACCTGGCGTTCCTGCATCGCCTCAAGGAGCGCGGATTGCACCTTGGCGGGCGCGCGGTTGATCTCGTCGGCGAGGACGAAGTTGGCGAAGATCGGCCCGCGCTTGGCGTTATACTCGCCCGTCTTCGGGTCGTAGATGAGCGTGCCGACGATGTCGGCCGGCAGCAGGTCGGGCGTGAACTGGATGCGCGAGAAGTCGGCGTGGACGGTTTGCGCGAGGGTGCGTACCGAGAGCGTCTTCGCGAGACCAGGGACGCCTTCGAGGAGGACGTGCCCGTTGGCGAGGAGGCCGATCAGGAGGCGGTCGACGAGGTATTGCTGGCCGACGACGACACGGGCGACCTGTTCGCGAAGGCGCGGCACCCAAGTGCCGGCGGCGTTGATGTTAGTGGACATGGGGGTAGGGAAGGGGCGCGCGGGGTGGCGCGTTCGGCGGATCTCCGCCCACTTGGCAGTGTCCGGCAGAGCCGGTTTCGTCTCTGAATTAGCAGGACAGCCGGGACTTCTCAACCGCAGCCTTCACAAAAGCGGCAAAGAGGGGGTGGGCACGGTCTGGGCGGGACTTGAATTCCGGGTGGTACTGGACCCCGACCATCCAGGGGTGGTCCTTGACCTCGACGATTTCGACCAAGCCGCTCTGGGGGTTGGTGCCTCCGACGATCAGGCCGGCCGCCTCCAGCCGGGCCCGGTAGGCGTCGTTATATTCGAAGCGGTGGCGGTGGCGTTCCTTGATGTCATCGATGCCGTAGGCGGCGCGGGCGCGGCTGCCTGGGGTCAAGGCGCAGTCGTAGGAGCCCAGGCGCATCGTGCCGCCCTTGGTCACCACGCTCTTCTGCGATTCCATGAGGTGGATGACGGGGTTCTTGGTCTCGGGGGCGAACTCGGTCGAGTGGGCGTCCTTCAGGCCGAGGACGTGCCGGGCGTATTCGATGACGGTGATCTGCATGCCGAGGCAGAGCCCGTAGAAGGGGACCTTGCGTTCGCGCGCGAACTTCGCGGCGATGATCTTGCCTTCGATGCCGCGATTACCGAAGCCGCCCGGGACGAGGATGCCATCCAGGCCTTCGAGCTGCGCGGTGCCCTTGGTCTCGAGGTCCTCGGCGTCGATGCGCACGACTTCGACGGCGGTCTCGTTGGCGATGCCGCCGTGCGTGATGGATTCGTAGACGGACTTGTACGCGTCCTGGAGCTCGATGTATTTGCCGACGACGCCGACGCGCACGCGATGCTTCGGCTCGAGGAGGCGGCGGACGATCTCGCGCCATGGCGTAATGTCGATCGGCTGGCACTGCAGGCCGAGACGCTTGACGACGACCTCGTCGATGCGCTGCTCGGCGAGCTGCAACGGGAGCTCGTAGATGGAGTGCTCGACGTCGCGGCATTCGAACACGGCGTCGAGGCCGACGTTACAATAGAGCGAGAGCTTCTGGCGGTTTTCCTCGCCGATGGGGCGGTCGGTGCGGCAGACGAGCAGGTCAGGCTGGATGCCGATTTCACGTAGTTTTGCGACGGATTGCTGCGAAGGCTTGGTCTTAAGTTCGCCTGCGGCCTTGATGAAGGGCACCAGCGTGCAATGCAGGAAAGCCACGTTCTCACGGCCGGCATCATGCTGAAACTGACGGAGCGCTTCGAGGAAGGGCAGGCCTTCGATATCGCCGGTGGTGCCACCAATTTCAGTGATGAGTACGTCGACACCTTCGCCGCCCTTGAGGATACGTTCCTTGATCTCGTTGGTGACGTGCGGGATGACTTGCACGGTCTTGCCGAGGTAGTCGCCGCGGCGTTCCTTCTGGATGACGGTCTCGTAGACCTGGCCGGAGCTCAGGCTGTTGAGGCGCGAGAGTTCGCCCGACGTGAAACGTTCGTAGTGGCCAAGGTCGAGGTCCGTCTCGGCACCATCGTTAAGCACGTAGACTTCACCGTGCTGGTAGGGGCTCATGGTGCCCGGATCGACGTTGAGGTACGGATCGAATTTCTGGATACGCACCTTGAGTCCGCGGCATTCGAGGAGCGCACCGAGGGCGGCGGCGGTGAGGCCTTTACCCAGGGAGGAGATAACGCCTCCGGTGACAAAAATATACTTCATGGAAAGGGTCGGGTGGGCGGGGGGCGGATAAAAACGAAAAGACCGGCAGGTCCTGTGACGGAGAGCCGGTCTGGACTTTCGAATTGCATGGCCGAAAAAAACCATGGCAAGCGGTTTTTCCGGGCAGACCCGTTCTGGTCGAGCCTTCCCCGGCTGGCCGGGCCCCGGGTACCCCCTCGGGGGCCTATGAGGGTTTTTCACACCCCGGGGCTTTCCCGCTAATACCTCCCCTTTAGCCCGCCTCCGTGGTGGGAACAGGGGCGACTCCCTATTTGATGGCTTTTGCATCCCGTCCTCGCTCCGCCATGTCCGCAAGCTCCTGTTGTTCCAGCTGTCGTCCCTCTTCCATCGGGAAGAAGGTCGTGATGGCCCTCACCGGCCTCGTCCTCGCCGGGTTTGTGCTCGGTCACATGACGGGCAACCTGCTGATGTTCAAGGGCCCGGAGGCCATCAATGCCTACGCCGCCTGGCTGCACGCGAATCCCGGACTCCTCTGGGGCGCTCGAGTGGTGATGATCATCAGCACTATCGCCCATATTTGGGCCGGCATCCTGCTTTCGCTCGAAAACCGCGCCGCCCGCGCCGGAGGTCCAGCCGTCGCCGCCACTCGCCGCGCGACGATCGCCAGCCGCACGATGCCTTACTCAGGCGTGGTCATCTTGGGCTTCGCCATCTTCCACCTGCTGCACTTCACCTTTAAGGCGGTCGCCCTCGGCGACGTCTCCTTCGGCGACGACGTCTATAAGATGGTCATCGCGGGCTTCTCTAGCAAGCCGGTCGCCTATTTCTACATCATCAGCCTGTTGCTGCTCTGTCTGCACCTGAGCCACGGCGTCAGCAGCGTCTTCCAGACCCTTGGCCTGCGCAATGAGCGCTGGCGCTCCCGTCTCGACAGTCTCGCCTTGGCCTATGGTTGGATCATCGCCCTCGGCTTCATCTCCATCCCTCTCGCCGTGCTCACCGGTTACCTGAAGTAAGCCCCCATGAAAGAAGCAAGCGCCCCACCCATGAATCTCGATCCGAAGACTCCCGCCGGCCCGCTGGCCGATAAGTGGAACAACCATAAGGCAAAGCTCCGTCTGGTGAACCCGGCCAACCGCCGTAAATACCACGTCATCGTGGTCGGCTCCGGCCTCGCCGGCTCCGCCGCCGCCGCCTCGTTCGCCGAGATGGGCTACGAAGTCTCCTGCTTCTGCTACCAGGACAGCCCGCGCCGCGCCCACTCGATCGCCGCGCAGGGTGGCATCAATGCCGCGAAGAACTACCAGAACGACGGCGACAGCGTCCGCCGCCTCTTCCAGGACACGATCAAAGGCGGCGATTACCGCGCCCGCGAAGCCAACGTCTACCGCCTCGCCCAGGTCTCGACGAACATCATCGACCAGTGCGTCGCGCAAGGCGTGCCTTTCGCCCGTGAATACGGAGGCCTCCTCGCCAATCGTTCCTTCGGCGGCGCTCAGGTTTCGCGTACTTTTTATGCCCGCGGACAAACTGGCCAGCAGTTGCTCATCGGCGCCTACTCTGCGCTCTCCCGCCAGATCGGCCTCGGCACGGTGAAGATGTACACGCGCCATGAGATGCTCGATCTCGTCCTCGTCGACGGCAAGGCCAAGGGCATCGTCACGCGCGACCTCGTCACGGGCGCCATCGAATCCTGGTCCTCGGACGTCGTCGTGGTCTGTACCGGCGGCTACGGCAATGTCTTCTATCTCTCGACCAACGCCCAGGGCTGCAATGTCACCGCGACGTTCCGCGCCCACCGCCG
>CALEEU010000039.1 GCA_937875975.1 uncultured Opitutia bacterium
AGGGCTCGCCCCAGTAGCGCTGACGCGAGAAGAGCCAGTCGCGCAGCTTGAAGTTCACGGCGAGCTTGCCCTGGCCCTTGGCCTCGAGTTCAGCGGTGATCTTCTTCTTGGTCTCAGTAGCGGAGAGGCCATCGAACGGACCGGAGTTCACCATCGGTCCGTCTTCGGTCCAGGGCTTCTCGTTGACGTCGACCGCTTCCTTGGAGCCGACGACCTGGATGATCGGCAGCTTGAATTCCTTGGCGAATTCCCAGTCGCGTTCGTCGTGCGCCGGCACGGCCATGATCGCACCCGTTCCGTAGGTGATGAGCACGTAGTCGGCCGTCCAGACCGGGATCTTGGCGCCGTTGACAGGGTTGATCGCGTAAGCGCCGGTGAACACGCCGGTCTTCTTCTTGGCGGCGAGGTCGGTGCGTTCGAGGTCGGTCTTGTTGCGGACTGCGGCGACATAGCTTTCGACCGCATTCTTCTGGGCGGCGGTGGTGAGTTTGCCGATGAGCGGATGCTCGGGCGCGATGACCATGTAGGTCGCGCCGTAAAGGGTGTCCGGACGCGTCGTGAAGACGGTCAACGTGTCGGCATGGCCGTCGAGCTTGAAGGTGACTTCGGCGCCCTCGGACTTACCGATCCAATTCTTCTGGAGGCGCTTGGTGGAATCGGGCCAATCGACGTGGTCGAGGCCTTCGATGAGCTTATCGGCGTAGGCGGTGATGCGCAGGACCCACTGGCGGATCGGGCGACGTTCGACCGGATGGCTGCCGCGGTCGGAGCGCGGGCCTTCGGGCGTGTTGAGGACTTCCTCATTGGCGAGCACGGTGCCGAGGGCAGGGCAGAACCAGACGGGCTTCTCGGAGACGTAGGCGAGACCGTGGCGGAAGAGCTTGAGGAAGATCCACTGCGTCCAGCGGAAGTAGTTCTCGTCGGTGGTCGAGAGTTCGCGGTCCCAGTCGATGGCGAAGCCGAGCATCTGTAGCTGGCGGCGGAAGTTGTCGATGTTACGCTTGGTCTGGACGGCCGGGTGTTCGCCTGTGGCAATCGCATGCTGCTCGGCGGGGAGGCCGAAAGCGTCCCAGCCCATTGGGTGGAGGACGTTGAAGCCGTTGGCCTTCTTGTAGCGGGCGAGGATGTCCGAAGCGGTATAGCCCTCGGGGTGGCCGATGTGCAGGCCGGCGCCGGAGGGGTAGGGGAACATGTCCAGGACGTAGTACTTTGGCTTACCGCAGGAGATGGGCTCCGTGCGGAACGTGGCGCCGGCTTTCCAGGCGGCCTGCCACTTCTGTTCGAAGGCGGGGAAGTCGTAGCTGCCGGGTTTTGTTTCCGAAGTGTCCATGAATGCGTGCAGATAGGAGGTTCGGGACGGCGCTGGCAAGGTTTTGGAGCGTCTGGCGACCCTATCCCGCTTGCCTAGGCTGTCTGGCGGGGGTTATCTGCCAGTCATGAACGTGCTCGTGGTGGGCGGTGCCGGCTACATCGGCAGCCATTGCGTCCGGCAGGCGCTGGCCGCCGGGCACAAGGTGGCCGTGCTGGATGACCTGTCCTATGGCCACGCGGAGTCCGTGCCGGCGGGGACGAAACTATTCCGCTCAGACATGGGCGATCAGGCTGCGGTCCGCGCCGCCCTGCGCGAGTCCGCCGCCGAAGTGGTCATCGATTTCGCGGCGTTCACGAATGTCGGTGAATCCGTCCAACAGCCCGCCCGCTACCACGAGAACAATGTCGTGCGTACCGAAGGCCTGCTGCAGGCGATGCTGGCCGAGGGCGTCAAGAAGCTCGTCTTCTCGAGCACCTGCGCGACCTACGGTATCCCGGAGAAGATGCCGATGACGGAGGACCTGCCGCAGAATCCGATCAATCCTTACGGCGCCACCAAGCTCGCGGTCGAGCAGCGCCTGCGCGAGCTCGCGTCCTCGCATGGCCTGAGCTTCGCCGCTTTCCGTTACTTCAACGCCGCCGGGGCTTCGGCGGATGCCGCGATCGGCGAGGACCATTCGCCCGAAACCCACCTGATCCCGCTCGCGATCGCCGCCGCGCTCGGCCGCCGTCCGCCACTTCAGGTCTTTGGCGCGGATTACCCGACCCCGGACGGCACCTGCCTGCGCGACTACGTGCATGTGGACGATCTCTCCCGTGCCCACCTCGACGTTCTGCCTAAGCTAAGCCAGCCCGGGCAGGCCCTGTTCTATAATCTCGGCACGGGTACGCCGTATTCGGTCAAAGACGTCATCGCGAGCGTCAGCCGCATCCTCGGCCGACCGGTCCCGCATGCGTTCGCCCCTCGTCGCGAAGGCGATCCGCCCGCGCTTTACGCCGATGCCTCCAAGGTTCGCCGGGAACTCGGCTGGGTGCCGCGCTACGACACGCTCGACAGCATCGTCCTGACGGCATGCAATTGGCACCTCGCCCGACCCAAGGGCTTCGCCTCCTGATCCGATGTCCGAACAGCTTCACCCCCACTGGCGCATCCAGTATATTCGCACCCGCAAGGAGCCAGGCGTTGGCAGCCCGTTCGCGGCGTTGCTCGCGGCGAACGACGACGAAGCGAATCTCATCCTGCACCGCGGACCGCACTGCTTCGTCATCCTCAACAACTCGCCTTATAATCCAGGTCACCTGATGGTGCTGCCTAATCGCGAAGTCGGCGAACTGGCCGACCTCACCGCGGCCGAACGTGCCGAGATGATGGACCTGCTGGTGCGTTGTCAGGCGGTGCTGCAGAAGGTGATGACTCCGGCCGGATTCAATATGGGTCTCAATCTCGGTAAGGCTGCCGGCGCAGGCATCCCGACGCACCTCCACTTCCACATCGTGCCGCGTTGGGACGGCGACCACAACTTCATGCCCGTCATCGGCGATACGCGCGTCCTGCCGCAGGCGCTGTCCGAGCTCTGGACGCGGCTCAAGCCCGTCTTCGCCGCCGCATGAGCCGCGTCGTCGATATCTCCGTCCGCCACGCGAAGACCAAGGTCTCCGGCGTTTCCGTCCAGCGCGTCGTCCACGCGCTCGATAAGCTCAAGGGCTACCGTTGCCCAGAGGGATCGCTGTCGATCGCCTTCCTTGGCGACAAGGAGACGGCCAAACTGCACGACGAATTCCTCGGCGACCCGACCGTGACCGACGTGATCACGTTCGTCGGCGAAGAGCACCCTGGCGAAGCGTTCGCCGGTGAGATCTGCGTGAACATCGACCAAGCCCGCCGGGCCGCCAAGGAGCATGGCGTCACGCTGGCCACCGAGCTGCGACTCTACGTCGCCCACGGTTGGCTCCACCTTTCCGGCCTGCGCGATGGTAATCGCAAAGAGTCCGCCGCCATGCGCGTCGGCGAGGCCGTGGCGGTCTCGCATCTCGATAAACTCGGCGCCAAGCTCCGGGTGCGCGATTAACGGACTCGCCCTCGGCTCCGTCCGCGTCCAACTTGCCCACAGGATGAAGCGCACTGTCATCATTCACTCCGGCGGAATGGATTCCACCGTCCTCCTGGCTCACCTGTTGGCCGAGGGCAGGGAAGTGCATGCGCTGTCGGTGGACTACGGTCAGCGCCATCGTCGCGAGCTCGTCGCCGCCGCCGAGATCTGCGCCCATTACAAGGTCCCGCACCGCATCGCGGACCTCCGTGGGCTGACGCCGCTTTTCGGCGCCAACGCGTTGACGGATTCCCATATCGACGTTCCTCAAGGTCATTACGAAGAGGCCAGCATGAAGGCCACCGTCGTGCCCAACCGGAACATGCTGCTCATCGCGACGGCTGCCGCTTGGGCGATGTCGCTCAAGGCCACGTCGGTCGCCTACGGCGCCCACGGCGGCGACCATGCCATCTATCCCGATTGCCGTCCGGCTTTTGCTGATGCCTTGGACAAGGCCATCCGCCTCGCCGACTGGCATGAAGTTTCGCTCGAGCGCCCGTTCGTGGGCATGGACAAGACTTCAATTGTGAAGCGCGGCGTCGAACTTGGCGTGCCCTTCGCTTTGACCTGGTCCTGTTACGTCGGGGGCGACAAGCATTGCGGCAAGTGCGGCACGTGCGTGGAGCGCAAGGAGGCCTTTCTGCGTGCTAGCGTGAAGGATCTGACTTCATACGTAGGCTAGTCTTATCCGTAGGATTAGCGGAATGAAGACCCTCTAGACCGACTTCCTTTGAGGTTGTGGCGCCTACTGCCCTTGGCAATTTGAGCACGTGCACCGTCGCTTTCGTCAACCCTTCGCCTGGCTCGCCCTCGTGGCGTGGCTGGCCGCGTCGGGTCTGTCGTGGGACCTCTTGCAGGTCGTGGCTTGGACGAAGATGTCGGTCGATAACGCCTCTCAACTGACCGCTTCGGCAGCCGTATCGAAGACCCTTGTGGATGCACCCTGCGCTTTATGTAAGGTCGCTCAAGATGGGCGCAAGAACTCGGAGCAGGCCCCGTTAGCCAAGGACGATAACGCCAAGGTGAAGGCCAAGGCTGATCCTGCTTCGGGTGAAATCCACCTCCTGGCGGTGAAATTCTTTTCGGGGCGTGATTACGCGCGCCCAGCGGATGAAGTGAGCGTGTCACGCGTGGCCGAGGTGCCCGTGCCACCGCCGCGAGTAAGCGGCTGATCACCGTTGCGGGCTGCGGTCAGTCGGCTCGCGCGTGGCATCCAAACCTATTCCAAAGTCGCACCCACCCGGTGCGCATCGTCGATTGCGCGGACCGCCACACCTGCGTCTAGACACCAATAAAACAATCATCATGAAGATTCCCTTTCTCTCCGAGCGCCCCGCGCGGCTCGCCCTGTTCTCCTTTCTCGCTCTAGGTGCTTACACCGAGGCCCGGGCCTGTCCTTGCGGCTGCGTTAAGGTCAATGTCGACAATCTGGCGGATCGTCCGGCTGCCCGGGCCGGCGCGTACTCGGTCGATTTCCGTTACGACACCATCGATCAAGACGAACGTAACAGCGGGGCGCACGCACACTTCCTCGCCTACCATAAGATCCTCACGGGTACGATCGAGACCCAGCTCGCGGGTCAGACTTGGTCGCTCGCCGTGCCGCGTATCAACCGGATCGTGCGTTCGAATATCGCGCCGACTGGGCCCATTCCCAATCCGGTTAATACCCGACAAGAGGTGGTTGGTTTGGGCGACATCTCGGTGACGACGCGCTTTGCCTGGTCGGACTTCACCGTGATCGCTGGAGTCAAGCTGCCGACGGGTACGGACGACATGACTTTGAACGTTTCGCGTCGCTACCTGCAGCCCGGAACTGGCTCAACGGACCTCATCCTCGGCCTGCGCCGCGATTACTCTGCTACCGCCGATCGGCCGCAGTGCTTCTGGCAGCTGGGCGCGCAGGGTGCTGTGTTCTCCGACGCGAACTTCCGCCCTGGCACGACCCTGGCGGCAACCGCGGGTGTCCGCTATGAGCTCGCCTCACCGCTGGCGTTCTCCCTGCAGGCGACCGCGCTCCGTCAGTTCCGCGACAAGAACACCATGGCCGCGGCCGGCTTTACCGCGTACGCCGAGGATCTCGAGACCGCTGCGTTTTCGACGCACCTCGCGGCGGGACTGACCTATGAGTTGGCTGCGAACACCAGCGCTTACCTGTACTACAGCCGTTCGCTCAACACCGTCAACCTGGCGGATAGGCCCAGTGGCGGCGAGGTCAACGCCGTCCATTCGACCGACGTCTGGTCCTTCGGTCTGACACGCACGTTCTAAGCGCATCCGCCGTATCGCCTTTCGAGGCCTGCCGTATCAGTATGCGGCAGGCCTCTTTTTGGGCGATTTGCTCGGGGCAGGGGCGTCATCTTCCTTGCGACCGGGCCGTTCGCACTCCTATCTGCTGGCTGTCCCATGTTCACCTGCAGCAAGACCTACCGCGACATCCCGTTCGCCCACCGGCAGCACCGGCACGACGGGCATTGCTCGTTTCTGCACGGCCATAACTGGGGCATCGAGATCGAGTTCGGCTGCGAGAAGCTCGACGAGCGCGGTTTCGTCGTGGATTTCGGCGGCCTCGGTTTCCTGAAGACCTGGATCGCGGACCACCTCGATCATGCGTGTCTCTTCGCCAAGGAAGACCCGATCCGCGAGAAACTCCTCCAGGATTACCCTAAGCTTTTCCGTCCGCTCGTCATCGACTCCGTCTCCACTGAAGGCATCGCGAAGTTCCTCTTCGAGACTTTTGACCCGATGGTCCGCAAGGAGACCGGCGGCCGCGCCTGGGTTCGTCAGATCGTCCTACACGAGGACACCAAGAACAAGGCGAGCTACCAGCCGAAGGCCTGACCATGGCCGAACTCTACCCCGTCAATGAGACCTTCCTCAGTTGGCAGGGGGAAGGCGTCCATCTCGGCCGTAAGGCTTTCTTCATCCGCTTGCAGGGGTGTCCGGTGAAGTGCGCCTGGTGCGACTCCGCGTCGACCTGGCATCCGCAGTTCGTCCCGAAGCAGGTCCTTAAGGCTTCGGCTGGCGAGTTGGCCGACGCCGCCGCCGCCGCCCGCCCTGAATTCGTCGTCCTGACCGGCGGTGAGCCTTGCATCCACGATTTGACCGCTCTGCTGGCCGCCATGGCCTCGGTCGGACTCAAGGTCCACCTCGAGACCTGCGGGGCCTATCCGATCGCCCAAGGCTTCGCCTGGGTGACCGTTAGTCCTAAGTGGGCCAAGCCCCCTCTGGCCGACGCCTTAGCCCGGGCGGACGAGGTCAAACTCATCGTCGAGGCACCGGATAGCATTACTCGCTGGACCGAGGCTGTGGGCGGCAAGTGGCTTAGCCCTAACGTCTGGCTGCATCCCGAATGGTCGCGCCGGGCCGATCCGGCCGTATTGCGGACGATTACCGAGCAGGTGAAGCAGGGCGGGGCCCCTTACCGGGCAGGTTGGCAGGTCCATAAGCCCTATTCGGCCGACAGTCTGGATGCTCGAGCCCGTCCGCCGGCGCCTCTGGGTGGCGACGTCTCCAAGGGTTTCTGAGCAGGTCGGCTCCCTCCGTCGGACTCATGTCGGAGCTCTGGTTTCAGACTATCTTCGAATGGGAACTTTTTTTGCTTCACTCGGGGGCGGAACCCTCATTCAAAACGACCTCATGAACCGACCTGCCGTGCTCGCTCTTGAAGATGGAACCATTCTTCGGGGCAGGGCGTTCGGAGCTACGGCCACCCTCTGCGGCGAAGTCGTGTTCAACACGAGCATGACCGGCTACCAGGAAATCCTCACCGACCCTTCCTACTTCGGCCAAATCGTCACCATGACGACCCCGCAGATCGGCAACTACGGCGTCAACGAAGACGACTTCGAATCCGCCCGTCCGCATGTCGCCGGTTTCGTTGTCCGCGACCTTTCGCCCATCGTCTCCAACTGGCGCGCCACCACCGATCTGAGCACCTGGCTCGCCAAGTACGGCATCCCTGGCATCGACGGCGTCGACACCCGTTCGCTCACGAAGAAGCTGCGCTCCGCCGGCGTGATGAAGGCCTGCCTCTCCACCGAAGGCATCACCGATGAAGAAGCCCTCAAGCGCGCCCGCGCCTGGACCGGCACCGTGGGCGCCGACTTCGTCAAGGACGTCACCTGCAAAGCGCCTTACCACTACAACGCCACCGCTGGCGACTGCGAGGCCTTCACCGTCCCCGGTACGCACCTCAATAAGCCCAAGGCCCGCGCTAAGAAGTACCGCATCGCCGCCTACGACTTCGGTGCCAAGACCTCGATCTTCCGCCGCCTCGTCGCCTCCGGCTTCGATGTCCATGTTTTCCCGGCCCGTACGCCCGCAGCTGAGATTCGCGCCTTCGATCCTGATGGCGTTTTCCTTTCCAACGGTCCTGGCGATCCTGCCGCCCTGAAGTACGCCCACGAAGCCGTGGCCGACCTCATCAAGACCTACCCGGTCTTCGGCATCTGCCTCGGTCACCAGATTATCACGCACGCCATCGGTGCTTCGACCTACAAGCTGAAGTTCGGTCATCGCGGCGGCAATCAGCCCGTCAAGAACACCGAAGAAGACCGCGTCGCCATCACCGCCCAGAACCACGGCTTCGCTTCGAAGCGCGAAGACCTGGAGCGCTGCGGCGCCATCGTCACGGAGGTGAACATGAACGATGACACCGTCTCCGGCCTGCGTCTCAAGGATAAGCCGGTCTTCTCCGTCCAGTATCACCCGGAAGCCGGCCCTGGCCCGAATGACGCGGATGTGCTCTTCGATCGGTTCTATGACCTGATCGCCAAGAGCAAGGCCGCCAAGTAAGCCCGACGTCATGGTTGCCCGACTCCTCGCAGCCCTTTGCCTCGCCTTCAGCCTCGCCGGTTGCGCCTCGTCGTCCCCGCGTTCCCCGGAGGAGGCCTTGGCGCGCCTCATCGAGGACGCCGTCGCCGGCCATTCCGCCTCGGATCAGTATCAGAACGTTAACCCCGTCGACGAGGAAACCATCAAGCAATTTATCTATGTCGAGGAGTGGCTCGATGTGAACGGTGAGTCCGTCGTGGGGGTTCGTCCAGGCGCGACGCCAGTGGAAGGCTCCTTCCGCTTCACGCGATCCGCTGACGGCCGCTCGACTTATCTTATTTCCTATGGCTGGCCTGGTCCGCAGGTGCGTTCACGCGTGCTCCGTCCGGCGCCCGGCTCGAAGATCATGCTCCTCGGTTGGTCGGATCTTCTGCCCTGGGAGCAGCTCGGGGCCGTCTGCGTCATCACGACGCCGCGCGAGATGGCCGACGAAGAGAACCACCCGTGCAAGCAGGCGTTCGTCTTCAAGGTCGAGCCACCCCGCTGAGCGGAGGCCTCAGAGCTCGACCTGCATGCCCAGTTCGACCACGCGGCCGGGCGGCAGGTTGAAGTAGGCCGTGGCCGAAAGGGAATTACGGTTGAGCACTTCGAAGAGCTTTTCCTGGACGGCGTTGAGCGAGAAGCCTGTCGTCGCGCGGACGATCGTCTCGCGGCTGAGGAAGTAGGTCACCTCGAGCGGGTTGGGGGTGATGCCCATTTCCTGGTAGGCCGCATCTAGTACCGGGAAGACGTCCAGCTTCTCGCGGAAGCCGAACGTACCCGTGACGCTGAGGACGGAGGGGAATTCCTCATGGCTGTCGATCTTGCAGAACTTCGGTCCGCGGGTGTTGAAGCTGACGCGATCCGACATCGGCACGATGGCACGATCCTCGTCGACCCTCAGCGTGATGACGATGATATGGTCGTGGAGTGCTCGGTTGTGCTTAAGGTTGTGAGCTAAGGCCATCGGTACGGCCTTGGTTGAACCAGCGAGATAGATTGCCGTGCCCTTCACGCGCGCGAACTTGCCCGCGACGAACCGGTCTTCGACGCTGTCTAGGAAGTTCTCAAAGTCGCCGGCTGCCTCGCCTTCGCTCAGCTTCTGTTTCATCGCGATGCGCCCTTTGTTCCAGACGGCCATCAGGTAGTAGACGATAATGCCGATGAGTAGCGGCATCCAGCCGTTGGGTAGAATCTTATGCGAATTGCCGAGGACAAAGAGGACTTCTAGCAGGATGAAGGGCGTGAGCAGCGCATAGGCGCCGGCGGAAGGGATGTTCAACTTGTGGCGGAGGTACTGTCCGAAGAGGATGGTCGTCACCAGCATCGTGAGGCTCACCGCGATACCGTAGGCGCTGGCGAGGTTCTCGGAGGTCTCGTAATGCAGGACCAGGTAGATCGAGCCGGTCATCAGCAGCCAGTTGATGATGGGTACGTAGACCTGGCCTGATTCTTGGTCGGAAGTGCGCTCGATGCGCATGCGGGGCAGGTAGTTCAGCTGGATCGCCTGCATGGTGATCGAGAACGCGCCGGCGATGAGGGCCTGCGAGGCGATGATGGCGGCGAGCGTCGCGATGACGACGAGCGGGATCTGCGCCCAGCCCGGCGCCATGTTGAAGAAGGGGTTGAAGCCTGGCACCAGAAGCTCAGCTGGGTGGGCGAGAGCCCAGGCACCCTGTCCGAGGTAGTTCAGGATGAGGGCGGGGAAGACGATGAAACACCACGCCGCGCGGATCGGCTTCTGGCCGAAGTGGCCCATGTCCGCGTAGAGCGCTTCGGCCCCCGTCACCGAGAGGAAGACCGCACCGAGGATCAGGATGCCTAGGCCTGGGTGGGTGATAAGTAGCCCCAGCCCTTCGAGCGGGTTGAAGGCCCACGCGATTTGCCCCAAGACCTCATGGTTGAGAGCCAGCGAGAGGATGCCGAGTCCGCCGATCACGATGAACCATACCATGGTGATCGGACCGAAATACATACCGACGCGGCCGGTGCCGATCTTCTGGAGCCAGAAAATGCCGACGAGAATCAGGACGGCGGCGGTGGGGATGAAGTATTTAAGGAAGCCGGCGGTCAGGGGGCCGTGCAGGCGTTCGTTGGCTTCCTTGACGCCTTCCAGCGCGGAGACGACCGAGATGGCCGGGGTGATGACGCCGTCCCCGTAGAGCAGGGCGGCCCCGAAGACACCGAGGAGGACGAGAAAGCTCCGGTGCTTCCGCTTGGTCTTCTCCTTATCCTTGGCGGATGCGAGGGAGACCAGAGTCATGATGCCGCCTTCGCCGTCCTCGTTGGCTTCCATGACCAGGAGCACATATTTGACCATCACCACGAAGATCAGCGACCAGATGATCAGGGACAGGATCGGGACGACTTGCGATGTGCCCAAGATGTTAGAATCGCCGTCCTTGACCCGTAGACATTCCTTGAAGGCGTAGAGCGGGCTGGTCCCGATGTCCCCGAATACGACGCCAAGCGCGGCGATGGTGGCCGCCATGGTGAGGGGTTTGACGGGGGCGGAGCCTTTGATAGGCTCCTGGGCGGGCTGGCTCATGGAGAGTTATTCACACTGGCAGGTCCTGGGGGGTAATCAAAGCCAATCGGGATGCGCCGGGGCTTGCTTTTTCGCCCTTAAATCGCATCTCCAGACTTTCGCTTTCCCCGCTTTCCAAACAATAAGAACAATGAATATCATCCAAACTGTTATCAATCAAGGTCTTGCACAGGCTCAGGGTGCTGCTCCCGCCGGTGCCGACCAGCAAAGCGGTGGCTGGACCATCCTGGCTATGTACGCCCTGCTTTTCGTGGGCATGTACTTCCTGCTCTTCGCTCCCCAGCGCAAGCGCCAGAAGGAGCTCGAAAAGCTCCAGTCCGACCTCGCCGTGGGCGATAAGGTCCTTGCTGCCGGCGGCATCTACGGCCGCGTGGTCTCCATCAAGGAAGACCGTATCACCCTTGAGCTCGATTCCGGCCGTCTGGTGGTCCACAAGTCCGCCATCATGGGCAAAGACGCTGACGCCATCGTCAAGGCCTGAGGTCGTTCACCCCTCATCCGACCCTGATACAATGACATCCAGGACTTGGTTCTGGAAGATTGCGGTTTCGCTCGTCGCCCTGGCTGTCGCCTGGTTCGAGTTCCACCCGATCGCTCCAATCCCTCTCGATCAGTTCGTGCCCGCGCAGGTCATCGCGCAGAAGCCTGAATTCGATAAGCTCCACGCCGAGGCTCTCGAGCGTGTGAAGCATAACAAGGACGCCGCCGTCGCTGCCGACAAGAAGTCGGTCTCCTACTTCCAGGCGCTCCGTGATATCGGCGAAGGCCGCGGTCGTGCCGCCCCCGTCGACTTCCGCCCGTTCTTCTTCACCGAAGACCAGATCGTCCGCGAGCCCGATCAGACCAAGCGCAACGGCATCGTCCTGAAGCAGCTCCTGGTTTCCTCCCAAGGCCGCCTCAAGCTCGGCCTCGACCTGCAGGGTGGGGTGTCCTTCACGCTGAAGGTCGACCCGACCGGTGCCGAGTCCGGCGAGAAGGGCGTGGGCGATAAGTCCAACGTTTCCCCCGCTGACATGGTCAATCAGGCCATCCAGGTCATGGAACAGCGCGTCAATCAGTTCGGCGTCGCCGAGCCGGTGATCCGCCCCGTAGGCACTCTCTCGCTCGAGGTCCAACTCCCGGGTGAAGACGCCGCTAATAACCCCGATGTCATCGACGCGCTGAAGAAGCCCGCGAAGCTCGAGTTCCGTCAGGTGCACCGCACCGAACGTCCCGCTGAGACCGACCGCGAGCGTTCGCTTCGTTCGATGCCCGTGGACCCGATGCTCGGCGCCGCTTCCGCGATTTCGACCTACGAGGTGCTCACGCTCCGCGACGTCGATAGCCGCACCGGCGAGATCACCATCAACCGTTACTACGTCCGCAAGGCCGCCGACGCCACCGGTAAGATCATCAAGTCCGCCTCGGGTCGCTCCGACGACGGCATCTCCTTCTACGTGGACATGAAGTTCACCGACGAAGGCTCCAAGAAGTTCGGTGACCTCACCGCCAAGATCGCCGAAGGCAACTCTCGCTCCATCGGCCAGCTCGCCATCGTCCTCGACGGCAAGCTCCAGTCCGCCCCGACCGTGCGCGAGGCCATCCGTAGCACCGGCGCGACCATCACCGGTTCGTTCTCCCGCGAAGAGGCCATCGAGCTCGCTAACGTGCTCAACAATCCCCTCGAGTTCCCGCTCATCACGCAGGACGTGACCTCCGTCGGCCCTTCGCTCGCGAAGGACGCCCAAGGCAAGTCCGTGGTGGCCTCCCTCGTCGCCGTCGGGCTCGTCGTCTTCTTCATGGTCGGGTTCTACGTCTGGGGCGGCTTCATCGCCATCTTGGGCATGATCCTCAACCTGGTGATGATCCTTGGCGCCTTGGCCTACTTCGGCGCCACGATCACGTTGCCTGGCGTGGCCGCGCTTGTGCTCACGCTCGGCATGGCTGTCGATGCCAACATCCTCATCTTTGAGCGCGTCCGTGAAGAGGCCGCCTTGGGCAAAGACCGATCCGTCGCCCTGCGCGAGGGTTACGCCCGTGCGACTTGGACGATCATCGACGCCAATCTGACGACTTTGCTGACCGCCCTGATCCTCGTGTTCATGGGCTCTGGCCCGATCCGTGGCTTTGGTATCACCCTTACCATCGGTATCTTCACCACGGTGTTCACGTCCCTCGTGACCTGCCGTGGTCTGCAGGAACTGGCGATTTCCCGTGGCGTCTTGACGCGCGTGTTCGGCCTGCCGGTCTTCAAGCCGACGCTCGATATCCCGTTCCTCAACTTCGCTCGCCTCGCCTTCATCGCCTCTTGGGTCATCATCGCCCTCGGCCTCGGTGAACTCGCCTACAAGGGTAAGGAAGCCTTCGGTAAGGATTTCCGCGGAGGCGAATCCGCCCTCGTGGCCATCGCCCCGGGCGCCAAGGTCGATACTGGCAAGATTACCGCACTGGCGACCTCCATCGGCCTGGCCGATACGACCGTCACCGTGCAGACCCCCGTGGGTGGCGGCGAACCGATCCTCCGCATCGAGACCGAACTCACCAAGGACAAATCTAAGGGAGAGTTCGCCAACGTCGCGGCCATCGTCGGCGCCATCAAGGCCCAGCAGCCCGAGATCCTCAAGGACCGGGCGGCCTCGGCCGACAAGCTGATGCTCTCCAAGGAAGCCATCGGCGGTTCCGTCAGTTCGGAGCTCCGCTCCAACGCCATCTGGTCCGTCGTCCTGGCCCTCCTGGGCATCGGCGTCTACGTCTCCCTCCGCTTCGAGGCCGGCTTCGGCGTGGCGGCGATGATTGCTACCCTGCACGACGTGCTGATGACGATCGCGCTCTTCGTCTTCTTCGGCGGGCAGTTCAACGCGACCCTCATCGCGGCGATCCTGCTCATCATCGGCTACTCGATCAACGACACGATCGTCGTCTTCGACCGTATCCGCGAGGAACTGCAGTCGAACCCGGGACGTTCGCTCCGCGACATCATCCACTTCGCCCTTAACCGCACGCTTTCCCGTACGACCCTGACCGCTGCGACGGTCTTCCTCTGCGCCGTCGCCCTCTGGGCCTTCGGCGCCGGCGACGTCCGCCTCTACGGCGAGATCTTCATCTACGGCGTGCTCACCGGAACCTTCTCCTCCATCTTCATCGCAAGCCCCATCTTCTACTGGTGGCATAAGGGTGAACGTAAGGGCGTCGATGCCGCGGAACTCCCGCGCACCTACTCCTGGGAGGCTGGCTCCGACAAGGACGCCTAAGGGTCACCCCGCACATGGCTGCCTGGTCTCACCGGGCCGCGGACGCCGGGCTTACCCGACGCATCGCGGCTGCGCTGGGGGTTTCCGAACCCCTCGCCACTGTCCTCTCCCGTTCCTTTACGGACGAGGCCGAGGCGGAGCGTCATCTCCGTCCCCAGCTCGCCCACGTCTCCGACCCTTTCGCGGTGGGTGGCTTGCGCGAAGCCGCCGAACGCCTCGTGCTCGCCGCCGCCAAGGGTGAACGTATCGCCATCCTGGGCGACTACGACGTCGATGGCGTCTCGAGCACGGCCATGCTCGTCCACTTCATGCGCCGTCTTGGCGCCCATCCGGAATACTTCGTCCCCCGCCGCCTCGAGGAAGGCTATGGCCTTTCGATGGCCGCGCTCGAGCGCGTGCTGGCCGAAGCCAAGCCGCAGCTCTTCGTCGCCCTCGATTGCGGAACGAACTCTAAGCCGGAAGTCGATCGACTGCGCGCCGAAGGGGTCGACGTCATCGTGGTCGACCACCACGTGGCCAAGGAATCCCGCGTGACCTGCACGCTGGTCAATCCGCGCGTCAACGACGCCGTGGACGCCCCCTGGCAGTCGCTTTGTACCGCTGGCCTGGTCTTTAAGCTCGTCCACGGTGTGCTGAAGGCTCTCCGCCTCGCCGGCGACGAACGCGGCACGAACATCGCCGTAAAGGATTACCTCGATCTCGCCGCCCTCGGCACGATCGCCGACCTGGTGCCCTTGCGTTCGGAGAATCGTATCCTCGCCGCCCATGGCCTCAAGGCCCTCGGCGAAGCCCGTCGCCAAGGCCTCCGTGCGCTCATCGCGGTCAGTGGCATGGAGCCGGGCGGGACGCTGACCTCGGTCGACGTCTCTTACCGCATCGGCCCGCGGATCAACGCCAGCGGCCGTCTCGCCGACGCCTCGTTGCCGCTGCGCCTCTTGCTTTCGGATGATGTGGACGACTGCCTGCGCGACGCCGCGCAGCTGGACGCCATAAATCGCGAACGTCAGGAAATCGACAAGAAGGTCACCGAAGAAGCCATGGCTCAGGCCAAGGCGATGGGCGACCTCGCCGGCTACGTCCTCCACGGCGACTGGCATCCCGGAGTCGTCGGTATCGCCGCTGGCAAGATCTGCCGTGCGCTCGACCGGCCAGTTATCGTGCTCGGCAAGGAGGGGGAGAGCGCCAAGGGCTCTGGCCGTAGCGTCCCCGGTACCAATCTCGTCGAGGCTCTCGGTGCCTGTGCCGACCTCCTGAAGACTTATGGCGGCCATCCGATGGCCGTCGGCGTTTCATTGAATGTCAGCGATGTTGAAGCCTTCCGGGCGCGCTTTGCCGCCGCCGTCGAAGCCCAGAAGCTCGCTGGTGTCGTCCATGCGGACGGACGCGACATCGATATCGCTCATTGGATCAAACCTTCCGAAGTCACCGACCAGTTGCTCGACGACCTCGATCTCTTGCAGCCCTTCGGCGAGGGTAACAGTGAGCCGGTCTTTGGCTTCAAGGGTTTCGTCTTTGACCGTCCGCCCACGCCCTTTGGCGAAGGCAATTTCCGTCACCAGCTTCCGCTCAGTGGTGGACGCCGCCTGAACTTCGTCGCTTGGCGTATGGCCGATCGCATGCCGGAACCTGGCAAGGCCATCGAGATGGCCGTCAAACTGCAGTGGAACCGCTGGCAGGGGCGTCGCATCCCGCAGGCCGAGATCCTCGACTGGCGCTACGCCTCCTGATCACTTCAGGTTCTTGGGAGCGACCGGCGGTGTGCTCGGTGGCTTTTCATAGGCTGGCCGATCCTCGACGACTTTCAGTCGGATACGCCCCGGTTCACCTTGTCCCGGCGTGATGAAATAGAGCTTCCGAAGTCTTTCCATGTGGAAGATACGTCCGGAAAACGCGAGGAGCTCTTGTTCGCCGACCTTGCTGCTGATCACGAGGTCATAGTAGTTGGCGTGGAGTGCGCCCGGTCGCATAACTTTCGCGTCCTTCCCCGCCACGTATTGCTCTCCGGACGGCAGTTTCACTTTGAGGGGAAAAGGGCAGAGGTTGAAGTACCGGTTGCTGCCGGGAGGGAAGGCGCCGGGGGTGTCGACGATGGCGGTGATCCCATTGTCCGTACCTGGATTGACCACCAAGATCAGGTTCAGCCTGCCTTGGTTGGTGGGCAGGTCGATCCACGCAAGGGGTGGGCCGTCGGCTATGACGATGTCATGGGTCTTGTTCGCTGATTTGGAGCCGGCAGCTGAACGCTTTTCGATCCTCTCCTTATCTTCGGGCTTGGCCTTGGGGTCTAACGGCTTGGCTGCGGCCTTCACGTTGAGCAGGGTGAGTCGGGCAGGCCCGCGGTAGATGAACTCCTGCGTCAGTAAGTCGGAGGGAATCAGAAAGGATTCCAGACGTTTGTCCTGCATGAACCCGACGCTGATGGCCTTGCCGGCGGAAACGAACTTGATGCGTGCTTCGACGAGGCGGGAGTTGTCGTCGGCGGCGATTACCCCGATAGCCCACACCAGTAGCAGAAGGACGAAGGGACTCTTAGATTTCATTGGCTTTGAGCCAGCGCATCGAGATGACCTTGAAGCGGCGGCCGAGCACGCTGTTGACCTTGGTCAAGGCGGTGCTCACGGAGGCATCGGTGACCGCTGAGGCGGCGGGTAAGAGGGGGCGGGGTGCGCTGTTGCCTGTCTCGGCCGGATTGGTCGGGTCGATGAATTCGGGCACGCGCTGGACGAGGACTTCCATCCAGGCCATGCCGGTTTCTCCGCTGGTCTGGGTCGCTTCGCCGAAGCAGCGGATGGTGAATGTATCCGAGCGGGTAGTAATCGCGGAGCCGAGGCTTTGCAGGAGGTCAGACTGGAGGAGGTTACCCGGCGCACCCATGGCCGTGTGCGTGCGGCTCGTTCCCGCTTGTGCGGAGACCTCGATGTTCTCGGGGTAGGGGAAGAAGCCAGCGGTAGGCGTCGAAAGCGAAGATGCGGAAACCTTACGATCGGTGAGGCTCGAGAAGAGGCGATCGCTTAGGCCCGTGGCGTAAGCCTGGTCGGCTCGCAGGATGGCGGCCTGGAGAGCGCCAGAGCGGTTCGTCCAGCTATCCGAGGTGAGGAATCGGTTGATGAATTCCGAGAGGCTCAGGTAAGGGGTGCGCGCCTGAGTGAGCCCGCCGAAGAGCCTGAGTCCGGGCGTATTCGGTGCCGCGTCGCGTTCGGTACGGGTGAGGATGCCGAAGCGGGCCTTGTTCTCGTCGATGATCGCCTTGGCGAGGTTATCGATTTGGCTGTCAGTCAGGTTAGCAAAGCCGGACCAGTTTGACCCCGCCTGCATGTTGATTTCGGTGGGCTTACTCGAATCGTAAGCGGGCGCCGTGGCCTCCTTGGTCAGGACGCGAGGGAAGCGGGCGTTCTCGCTCGTCTTGGGCGCTGAGGCGGCCTGACCGGCGAGGGCGAATTTCTTGGCTGATCCGAGGAAGACTTGCCACGCAGTGAAGGAGGTGGAGTTGACGTTGAAGGCACCCTTATTGAGGAGCACCGTGGCCGATCGGCGATAGTCGTTCATCGCCGCTTCGATGGCGGCGGGTTCGAGTCCGGTATGCTCGATCGAGAAGCGCGGGTTGTCTAGCGATACGCCCTTGTGGACAAAATCACTGATGACATCCTTCAACGCTTTCTTTTCATTGGGATCGGCGGTCGCCTCGGTGGCGTCGGGTGCGGAGGGCTTGGGTGCTACCGCCGTCGTGGCGCCCGTGTTGCCCGTCTTCATCCAGGGGGCCGCGCTCGACAGGAAGAAGCCGTCCCAAAGCGTCGCATTGAGGAGGTAGGTTTGGTCGAACTCCGTCCAGTTCGAGTCGGTATCCTGAATCGCTT
>CALEEU010000040.1 GCA_937875975.1 uncultured Opitutia bacterium
GCTTGTTGCTCCAGAGACCGAAGCGCAGACCGCCTTCCAGGGAGTGATCGACGTGCCGATGGTAGTGGAAGGCGTCGACGGTATCGCCGAGGCGCACGACCTTTTCCCAAGCATAGGCGTAGGCCGCGGCCTGTTCGGCGAGTCCTTCGGGGCGATTTGGCAAGTCGAAGCCTTGTTCGGTGAAGCTGAGGCGGCGCGGTTTGCCGGCGTAGAGCATTTCGGGTGTCGCCAGTTTCTTGGTCAGCACCTCGAGGTTCTTGAACGTCACTTTCGGCGTGTTGTCATTGAACGACACTTTATCGAGCCAAGTGCGTGGGTCGCGCAGATTCGAAGGGTAGGGGTGGAAGGCCAGGTTCCAGTCGAAGTCGCCGCGCTCACGGGCACGCTTCGCGAACAGTTCGAGCAGGGTGCGTCCTGGGCAGGCTTGAAGCGGATCCTTGTGACCCTTGGCCGTCCAGCTGTGCGTCATCGAGATGTAGACCCGGGCGTTGGCCGAATGGCGACGAAGGGATTCCCAAGCGAGGCGGACCTGGTCTTCGTATTGAATGGCGACCTCCTCGGCTGTCGCCGGCCCCATCTGATGCCACTCGTTATGGGAGTTTACTTCATTGCTGACGATCCAACCCCAGACGCGTCCATGCTTGGCATCGGCCGAAGACCAGCGTCGGGCGATGAACTCGGTGAGCGCCTTATAGCAGGCGCGACCCTCGGGGGTGACCGTATCGGAGGCCATCGTTATGCCTTTGATCGGGTCGGCCTTCGGGTGGATGGTCAGCTTCCGGATGCGTTCGTCGGGCGAGCGTGAGGTGGTGACGATCAGCGAGACCACGACGCCCTTGTCGCTCATGGGTTTGATCTGACGATCCAGGGACCCGACATAATTCTGGTTGATCGCGAACGTGAAGCCGTCGGCCGAAGCGGTGAGCTGCCCCGGCTTGGCTTCTTTTTCGGGGGAGAGCAGTGCGTTGAGCCTGATGTTCAGGTTGGCGTGATGGATGCCGAGTTCCAGGGCATCGGCAACCATCTGAACTTGGAGCCCCTTGGGGCTGCTCTTGGTCGGGTGCGGTGTCGGGTCGGGTGCGGCGAATGCCGTCAGTGAAAGGCAAAGGCAGGCAAGAAGGTAAGGGCGCATGAAGGTCGGAGACAGGTTGGCATAAGGAAGGTTTCAATAGGCTGCCGTTTTACCGATAAAGGTTACCGATTGACGGATACGGACTCGCATTCATATATCATCATTACCCCATGCGACTCCTGACACTTCTCCTCTGTCTGGTCAGCGGCCTCCTGTCTGCCGCTCCGGCCAAGCAACCGAACATCGTGTTCATCTTCTCCGATGACCACGCCTACCAGGCGATCAGCGCCTACGGCGACGCCCGCAAGCTGATCCAGACCCCGAACATCGATCGCCTCGCCAAGGAGGGCATGCGTTTCGACCGCGCCTTGGTCACGAACTCCATCTGCGGACCGAGCCGTGCGGTCATCCTCACCGGCAAGTATTCGCATCTGAACGGATTCTACAATAATTCGAATTCCGTCTTCGACAGCACGCAGGTCACCTTCCCCAAGCTCCTGCAGAAGGCCGGATACCAGACCGCCGTCATCGGCAAGTGGCACCTGGTGAGCGACCCTGTCGGTTTCGACTTCTGGCAGGTGCT
>CALEEU010000041.1 GCA_937875975.1 uncultured Opitutia bacterium
GAGGGACTTGAATTGTCCGATGACGACCCGCTTCCTTCAAGCCCGTTCCCACCCAACACCATGATAACCATCAAAACCACCCTGGCCGCCGCGCTTCTCGCCGTCGGCCTCCACGCCCAACTCGCCGCCGCCCCCGCCAAGGACGAAGGCCAGACCGCCGATCCAGAGCACGCCCGGCTCGTCGCTGCCCGCAAGGCGGCGAACGACCTACCGGAGGTCATGTCGGCCGAACAACAGGCCAAGGCGGATCGGGCGCTCACCAATAAGGCCTACGCCGAATATAAGGTCGCGCGTAAGCGCTCGACCGACTCCGAGACGGCCTACCGCAAGATCTTCGACACCGCTCTCGCGAAGGTCGACGAAGGCGCACCGGCCTTACAGGAGAAAGAGCGGGCTGCCTTCCGCGAGCGCATGCTCAAAGCTCGGACCGCCAAAAAGGGTGCGGCAAAGAAAGTCGTCCCCAAAGCAGACGACGAGGAGGACGATGCGGACGACGAGCCATCGAGCCCGACTAAGTCTTCCAACTGAAGATGACCGACCCGCCGCAAGGCGGGTCTTTTATTTAGCGAGCGCGGCTTCGAACGCCGACCAGATCTCTTCCAGTGGTTCAAGTCCGACGGAGATGCGCAGGAGATCGGGATCGAGTCCGGCGGCACGGATATGTGCCCTGCCCTGCTCGCTGGTAACTTCCTCAAAATGCGCGAGCCAAAGGAACGGAGCGGCCAGAGTGTAGCGTAGTCCGAAGCTCGGGCCCTTGGCCACAGCCAGGCGATCGTAGACGCGGCGCATGTCGCCTCGGAGTTCTAGCGTGACGAGCGCGCCAGCGCCGGCGCCTGGACGCAGCAAGCGTCGATAACTGGCGGCCGTCGGGCCTTGGTCGGCCGTGCGGACTCGTGCAACGGCGGGATGCGCGGCGAGACGCCGCGCGAGTTCCGCCACGGTCGCGGAAAGGCGGCGGGTGACTTCTTCCATACGTCCCACTTGCTTCGCGAGGACGGCGAGGTCGAGCGTGTGTAGGGGCTCAAGCCGACGACGCGCCAGGGCAAGTAGCTCCGTGGCGTCAGCCCGGGACGGATGCACCGCAAGCACTCCCGCCATGATATCGCCTTCGGAGCCGGCGTATTTCGTGAGACTTGAGACCACGATGTCGGCGAACGGCAGGACGTCGACGGAGGCGAGGCCGACGCTGCTCGGGTCGAGCAGGAGTTTGGCTCCATGCTGATCGCAAAGGGCGCGTAACGCCGGGATGTCTGCGGTCTCGAGCTGCGGGTTATTCGGGACCTCGGTGAAGACGCCGGCAATATCGCCCGCGGCGAGCAGACGTTCGACGGCAGCGAGGTCGCGGACGTCGGAGATGAAATGATGTTTCGCGTCGCGCGCCTTCTCGAAGAGACGGGTCGAGTCGACGTAAAGCCACCCGAGCTGAATCCAGGCGGAGCGGCCGCGCGGCCGCTGCACGGCGTCGACGGCGGCGAGGGCAGCGTCGACGGCGTTCATCCCAGAGGTGGCGATAAGAATATCATCGGCAAGCACCCCGGAGAGGAGCGGAGATAACGCCGCGCGGATACTGTGCAGGGCGGCAGAGCCATCGGCTGGCGCCGAGCGAGCGAGCCAGGCTTCCGCCTGGCGAGAGGAGATCAATGTGCCCGTGTGCTGGACCATCTTCGCCAGGCGCAACGCAGCATCACCGGCGGGCGTCGTGACCAAGCACCAATCGCCGACACGATCAACGGAGGTGAGCGTGGCGCCGGCATGTTCGGCCAGGCGACGGGCGCTCGCCTCGGAGACGAGCGGGAAAAGTTCGCCGATTCGTCCGAGTCCACTGGCGGCTTCCTGGGCGGCGCGCGTGACGAGCGCGTTGCGTACAAAACGCGGGTAGCCGGCGTGGAGGTGTTTCCAAACGCGCTCTTCCTTACGCTCGTAGCTCTCGACGTCAGCGAGCGTCGGCAAACAGACAACGGTCGCGTGCGGCGAGTCGGGCACCGTGGCGCCCAAAGCTGGCGAGAGAATCGGCACGATCAGAGACCTTCAGCCGGCTGCTCGTTCTGCAGGATCTGCTCGAGTGTCTGGCGACGGCGAATCAGCGAGACCTTACCGTCGCGACGCAGGAGGACTTCCGACGCCTCCGGGAAGGAGTTGTAATTCTTCGTGCTCATCCCGGAGCAATACGCGCCGGCTCCGCCGATGACGCAGAGATCGCCAGCGGTCGCTTCGGGCAGAGTGCGGGTGGCGAGCGTCTCCGGTTCGCCGGGGGCGCAGCTGATTAGGTCGCCCGATTCGCAACAGTGTCCGACGATGACGTAATCCCGCGAGGCACCGGTGGCCTTCGCTGGGTAGAGATACACCGGGTGCTGCGAGCCATAGAGCGAAGGACGCAGGATCTCGGTCATACCCGAGTCGAGCTTGATGAATTCACGGGTGCCAGTGGAGACGAGGTCTTGGACGCGGGAAAGGACGGCGCCAGCGTTAGCGACGAGGAAAGTTCCGGGCTCGATCTCGAGACGGAGCTTACGTCCGTCGGCTTGGGCAAATTTCTCGAAGGCGACCTTGACCGGCGCGCCGACGACCTGTGGGTCGGTGCCCTTCTCCGCCGCGACGCGGGCGACCTTGTAGCCGCCGCCGAGGTTGAGCGTATGGACGGTCGGAAAACGGCTGACGAGGGCGAGGCTCGCCGCAGAGACTTCCTGCCAGACGACGGGGTCGCTGCCGGAACCGATATGGGTATGGATGCGGACGACCTTCAGTCCGTACTGCTTCACGATGGCCTGGGCCTGATCCACCCACTCATGCCAGATGCCGAAGGAGGAGTCAGGACCGCCGACGTTAGTCTTGCCGGTGCCGCCCGAGCCGCGGCCGGGATTAAAGCGCAGCCCCACCTCATGGCCCGGGAGGGCCTTGCCGATGCGCTCGAGCTGGTGGAGGGAGCAGGCGTTGACGTGCACTCCCTTATTAAGGAGAGAGGGGAAATCCTCCGGGAGCTCCTGGGAGGAGAGCGAGATGCGGTCGGCCGAGATTCCGGCCAGGATGGCACGGCGGACTTCCCAGCCCGAGCTGGCATCGAAATGCAGGCCCTTGTTCGCGAAGACCTTCAAGACCGAGGCATTCGGGCAGGCCTTCATGGCAAAACGGACCGTTACGCCGAAGGCGTTCGGGAAGGCCAGCATGGCGTCAGCCTGGGCCTCAAGGGTGACCTGATCATAGACATAGCAGGGGGTGCCATGGGCCGCGGCGATTTGGCGGGCCGAATCAGGAAGAAGGAAGCGGTGATTTTCCACGGGAGTGTCTCGGGCGGACTGTGTCAGGCCCGCCCTTCCCTTCCAGCCTTTTTGCGAATGTATGACACCGCTTGCCTCCCCTCCCCTCGCCCCTTGGGATGACCTCAGCTCACGCTATCCTATGTCCGCCACCGAGACCATCGTCGCCGCCGCGACACCCGCCGGCCGCTCGGCCTTGGCCATCGTGCGCGTCGACGGCCCGCTGGCCTCGGCCATCGCAACGGCCGCCCTCGCCCGCAAGACCCCGCTCGCCGAGAAGACCTCGACGCTCGGTATCTGGCGTAACCAGGACGGCGAGCCCATCGACCAGGTCGTCGCCGTGCTCTGGCATGCCGGCCGCTCCTTCACGGGCAACGACTCGCTCGAAATCACCTGCCACGGTAATCCCCTGATTGTGCGTCGCCTCACCGAGGATTGCCTCGCGCGCGGCGGCCGCATCGCCGGACCCGGCGAGTTCACGCGCCGCTCCTACCTCGCGGGCCGCATCGACCTCACCCAAGCCGAGGCCGTCGCGGATCTGATCCACGCCAGCTCGGAGCGCGCGCTCGCCTCCGCCCGGCGTATGCTCGCCGGCGAACTCGGCCGGCATGTCGCCCGCTGGACCGACCGCACGTTGCAGATCCTCGCTGAACTCGAGGCGCACATCGATTTCCCGGAGGAAGACCTGCCGCCGGAAGACCCGCGCGGCCCTGCGGCCCGCTTGATTGAAATTGCGTCAGAACTTTCTGGATACGCCCGCACGGCGAAGCACGACGGCGCCCTGCGCGCCGGTCTGCGCGTCGCCGTCGTCGGGGCGCCCAACGCCGGGAAGTCGAGCCTGCTCAACGCGCTCGCCGGCGCCGACCGCGCGATCGTGAGCCCCGAAGCCGGCACGACACGCGACTACCTCGAGGCGCCGGTCGCCGGACTGCCGCTCGCCGTGACCGCGATCGACACCGCCGGATTACGCGACGGTGGTTCGACGCTCGAGAACCTCGGCATGGCGCGCTCGCTCGAACAGGCACGCGGCGCGCATCTCCTTCTTCTGGTCGTCGACGCTTCGGCGGAGCCCCCTGCCCTGCCGGCGGATCTCGTCGCGCTGCTCGACCCCGCGCGCACGCTCATCGTCGCCAACAAGTCGGACCTGCCCGCACATCGTGCACAGAAAGATTTCCTGCCTCGGATCGCGAAGCTTTCCGCCTGCCTCTTAGATGGGCGCGACGCCGAAGCGCTCCGCGCCAAGCTCGGGGAGTTCCTCATCGCCAAGGAGATCGCCCCGGGGGCCGAAGACCTCGTGGTCAGCGTCCGCCATGCCGAGGCCCTAGCGCGGGCAGCGACCGCCCTTTCCGAAGCCGCGGGCCACCTCAAGGCCCCCATCCAGACCGAGCTCGCGGCCGCCCAGGGCCGGGCCGCCCTGGACGCCCTAGGGGAAATCGTGGGTCGCATCGATAATGAGCGTATGCTGGACAAGCTCTTCGCTTCCTTCTGCATAGGTAAGTGATTCCCTCCGGTGAGGGAGCGCCTATGCGACCTCACAAACAAATCCGCCTCGGGCCTGATCGCCCCTATGACGTCATCGTCTGCGGGGCCGGCCATGCCGGCGTGGAAGCCGCCCTGGCCGCCGCCCGCATGGGCGTGGATGTCCTGCTCCTGACAGGGAACGTGGACACCATCGCCCAGATGAGCTGCAACCCCGCCATCGGGGGCCAGGCCAAGGGCCACATCGTCCGGGAGATCGACGCCCTAGGGGGCGAGATGGGCCTGACCGCCGACGTGACCGGCATCCAGTTCCGCCTACTCAACTCCTCCAAGGGCCCAGCCGTCCAGGCCCCCCGCGCCCAGTGTGATAAGAAGGCCTACCAGTTCCGCATGAA
>CALEEU010000042.1 GCA_937875975.1 uncultured Opitutia bacterium
ATTCTGGGCGGGGGGCCAAAATCGTCAAAGCAGTTGCGAAACGCCCCTACCCCATCTAACTGCGAACCAGATGTCCACCCCCCCTACCCAGCGCCCCGAGGACGGATTCTTCCGTGCCCTGATCCGCTGGTTCGATGCGGACCACATCCCAGAGGGCGTCGAAGCGCTGCAGAACACCCCCAAGAAGGTCGATTGGGCTCGCTCCATACCCTTCATTATCCTCCATCTGGTCTGTTTTGCGGTCATCTGGGTCGGCGCCAGCCCGATCGCCGTCTGGACCGCCGTCGGTCTCTACTTCTTCCGGATGTTCGCGATCACCGGCTTCCTGCACCGCTACTTCTCGCACAAGACCTACTCCACCTCGCGCGCCTTCCAGTTCGTGATGGCCGTCTGGGCCGCCTTGGCCGTCCAACGCGGAGCGCTCTGGTGGGCTTGCACCCATCGCCACCACCATAAGCACTCCGATGAAGAAGAGGACAAGCACTCCCCGGTGGTCGACGGCTTCTGGTGGTCGCACGTGGGTTGGATCACCGCTAAGCGGAATTTCCCGACGGACTACTCGAAGATCTCCGACCTCGCGAAGTACCCCGAGCTCGTCTTCCTCAACCGCTTCGATATCCTGGTGCCGTTGCTGGCCGGAGGCCTGATCTACGGCGCGGGCGCCTGGCTCGGCGCCGCTGGCTTCGATACGAATGGCCCGCAACTCCTCGTGTGGGGCATCATCTCGACCGTCGTGCTCTTCCACGGGACGGGCTGCATCAACTCCCTTGCCCACGTCTTCGGCACCAAGCGCTTCAAGACCACGGGCGACGAATCCCGCAATTCGCTCATCCTCACGCTCATCACCCTCGGCGAAGGCTGGCATAACAACCACCACCGCTACCAGGCCACGACGAAGCAGGGCTTCTACTGGTGGGAGTTCGATCCGACGTATTACGGCCTCAAGGTGATGTCATGGATGGGATTAATCTGGGGCCTCAAGGGAGTACCCGCTTCGATCTACGAGGAGGCAGAACGCACGAAGGCGGAGGCCTCCTCCTCGCGTGCGTGAACGGATCGCCATCGTTGGCTCCGGCGTGAGCGGCCTCGGCTGCCTCCGCTTCCTGCACGCCCATCACGACGTCACGGTCTTCGACCACGATGCCCGGCCCGGCGGCCACGCCCACACCATCGACGTCTCCGAACCGGGCACTGGGCGCGCCCTGCCGATGGACACGGGCTTCATGGTGTTCAACGAGGTGACCTATCCGCACCTCTGCCGCCTGTTCAAGGAACTCGGCGTGAAGCCCAAGCAGACCTCGATGTCCTTTGCGGTCCGCCACGATCCGACCGGGCTCGAATGGTGTGGCAGCTCGCTGAATCACCTCTTCGCCCAACGGCGCAACCTCTTCAGCCTGCGTTTCTGGAAGCTGCTGCTCCAGATCAACAAATTCAACAAGCTCGCCAAGACCGAGTGGCAATCCTCCGAGGCCGAGACGACTTCCCTGCGCGATTGGTGCGCCCGCAAGGGCTTCGGCCAGGACTTCCTCGACCTCTACCTGATCCCCATGTCGGCCGCAGTCTGGTCGACGCCGGCAGATAAGATGCTGGGGTTCCCCGCCGCGGCGCTGATGCGCTTCTTCCATAACCATGGCTTCCTCGGACTCGACACGCAGCACCAGTGGCTGACGCTCGAGGGCGGCTCGCGGACTTACGTCGAGGCGGTGCTTAAGGCTTACCCGGCCGATTTCCGTTTCGGGCAAGGCGTCACCGCCGTCCGGCGCGACGGCGAACAGGTCGTCGTGACGACCCCTAAGGGCGAAGAACGCTTTGATCGCGTGATCATGGCCTCGCACGCGGATACCACGCTTAAGCTGCTGACCGACGCCGACGCCGAGGAGCGCCGTCTGCTCGGCTGCTTCACCTACAACCAGAACGTCGCCATCGTGCACACCGACATGGCGCCTTTACCGCGCTCCGCGAAGGCTCGCTCATCCTGGAACTATCGCACCTGGGCCAAGGACGGCGGGCTCGCGACCTCCACGCACTACTGGATGAATTCTCTGCAGGGACTCACGGACAAGGGAGACTTCGTGGTGACCATCAACCACCCTGAGCAAGTCGATCCGGCGAAGATCATCCGTACCATCCCGACCGAACACCCGCTCTTCTCGCTCGAAGCCGTGGCGGCTCAGGCCGAGATTCCCGTGCTCAACGCCCGGAGCGGCGCCCGCACCCACTTCGTCGGCGCGTGGCAACGGTACGGCTTCCACGAGGATGGCTTCTGGTCGGCCCACCGACTCTGCTCGCAGCTCCTCGGCCGCGACGCCTGGGCGGCCTGATCAGAAGGCGATCTTCTGGGCCTGGCGCTCAAAGCCTTCGGCCTGGAAAAGAGGCTCCGGATTCATCTTCACGATATCAGCCACATAACGGTCCGGTACGCGCTCGAGGCGGGTGTTATAGAACGTCGCGATATTATTGTGATAGGCCCGGGCGAGCGCGATGCGATCCTCGGTCTCGACGAGGTTCTTGCTGAGCCCAGCGAAGACCTGCTGCCCCTTGAGCTCGGGATACTGTTCGGCCACCGCGACCAGCATCGGCCCGACTGCGGAAGGCCGGGCTCCGGCCGCCTGCGCTCGGAGCGCCGCGACCAGCGTCTGCACCGATGCCTCATGCGCGCGGAAGCCCTGCACACAGGCGACCAGCGGCGGAATCAGGTCGGCCCGACGCTTCAGCTGGATATCGATCAACGATGACGCCTGCCGGACGCGATTGCGCAGGCCGGTGATGCTGTTGAAGACCATCCAGACCCAGCCGGCGCCGGCCGCGAAGAGGTAGAGGCCGAGGCCGATCAACAGCCCGATCGGCGCGATTTCGGGACGGGCCCCGGCCATAAGGGCAACGCCGAAGCCAGCGGCGCCGGCGGCCCCGACGATATGCCATAGAATGAAGGCGGTGGCTTTCCCTTCGCTGATATCCTCCGCCTTGCGCGGCGTGATGATGAACATGTCCGCCTTATCCTCGTGCTTGATCTGGGCGGCGACGATATCAGGGCGCTCGCTGGCGCGGCCGCGGACAAACAGGGGCGTGCCGATGGCCAGACCGTACTCGGTGAAGCTGCGTTCGCCCGTCGAGCCTTCGACGGCATCTTCAGGGCCTTTGTCGTAGTAAAGCGGGTCGTCACGATCAACGTGTTGGTCGAACATCGTCAGCGTATCCAGATCGGCGCCCTCGGGGTTGACCCAGACATAACCGGTATCGTCCTGGATGTAGAAGCCGCCCGTCTCGCCGCCGGAGGCGACCGTGTCACTTCCCGTGTCGATTACCGTCCGCGTGCGGGTACGGCCCTTGTCGTCCGTATAGGTTTCCTGCCGGGCGCGCCGCCAATGCTCGTCCACCGACCAACTGTAGAGCACGCACGGCTTCTCGGCCAGGTAGCTGATGAACGGATCGCGGCGGACGCAGACGCCCTCCACCTCGACCTCGCCGACGAACACCCCCAGGGCTTTCGAGACGGGAGTATCATCGAGGAGCCGACGCTTGCGGCCGGCGTTCAAGGCAAGGAGCAAGCTCCCGCCCGAAACGAGGAGGGCGACTAGACCAGCTCCAGAGGCATCTTGGGACACGGACACCGTTATGCCCGGGGAGGGCGGTTTAGCAAGGTTTCGGCGAGGGGACGCTTGCGCCTGACCCCGAACCTTTCACCCTGCGGACAGATGCCCCGACTGTACGACGCGGAAGTGATGCACGCCCGGCTCCGGCCGAAGCGTCATGACTTCACGCA
>CALEEU010000043.1 GCA_937875975.1 uncultured Opitutia bacterium
CCGGCGGCCTTGAGGGTGGTCACGAAGAACTGGTTCTCTTCCGCGCGGCTGAGCATGTCGTTCTGCGCGTAGATGGTGAGGACCGGCGGCAGGGTCTTCCTGACATGGAAGGCGGGCGCGGACTCGTCGCAGGTGATCGCGTAGCGCGGCTGGCCACGTTCTTCACGGATCGTGAAGTGGGTGAGCACCTGGCCGCTGACCTGGGCGATGCCAGCGACGGAGCCGAGGGTGAGGCCGTGGGGTTTCAGGCGGTCCGGGTCCATGCCGACGAGCAAGGCGAGCGTGGCGCCAGCGGAGTGGCCGCCGATGAAGACCTTGCGCGGGTCGCCACCGTGTTCGCCGATATGCTTCACCGTCCAAGCGAAGGCCGCCGCGGCATCATCGACGTAAGCGGGATACTTGACCTTCGGGCTCAGCCGGTAGTCTGGCGTGACCACCGCGATACCAGCTTGGGCGAGGCTTTCGCGGATTTCGGCGCAGTATTCCGAAGCTAGGTCTTTCGAGCCTTTCTTCAGGCCGCCGCCATAGAACCAGACGTAGGTAGCGAAGCCCTTGGCGCCGACCGGGACCGTCAGGTCGAGCTTGCAGCGTTCCTGCTCGTAAGGCGTCTGGGAGATCACGTCGTCCTTGTATGGGACGTCTTTGATCACCTTGGTCTCGATCGCCGCAGCCGACGAGACGGCGAAGGCGAGCAGCAGGGCGAGCAGGCGCATCAGGCGATGATCGACTGGACGATCTTGCCGTGGACGTCCGTGAGACGGAAGTCGCGACCGGAACTACGGAACGTGAACTCTTCGTGGTTGAAGCCGAGCAGACGCATGATGGTCGCATGCAGGTCATGCACATGGACGACGTCCTTCACGGACTTGTAGCCGAACTCGTCGGTTTCTCCGTAGACCGTACCGGCCTTCACGCCGCCACCGGCCATCCACATGGTGAAGCCATGGTTGTTGTGGTCGCGGCCGTTGATCTTGCCCGCATTGGAGCCAGGGGTCGGCAGTTCGACGGTCGGGGTGCGACCGAATTCGCCGCCCCAGATGACGAGCGTTTCGTCGAGCATCCCTAGGCGCTTGAGGTCGGTGAGCAGCGCCGCGATCGGCTGGTCCGCTTCCATGGCCAGGCGTTTGTGGTTCTTCTCGATGTCGTCGTGGCTGTCCCAGGGCTGTCCGTCGCCATGCCAGAGCTGGATGAAGCGCACGCCGCGTTCGGCGAGGCGGCGGGCGATGAGGAACTGGCGTCCGAGGGTCGTGTCGCCGTACATCTCGCGGGTCTTTTCGGATTCGCGGCCGATGTCGAAGGCGTCGGTGGCCTCGAGCTGCATGCGGTAGGCCATCTCGAAGGACTGGGCGCGGGCCTCGAGGGCGGCGTCCTGCGGGCGGGCGGATTGGTGGGAGGCGTTGAGTCTGGCCAGCAGGTCGAGCTGTTTGCGCTGGGCGGGACGGGAGAGGCCGAAGTTGCGGATGTTCTCGATGAGTTCCTCGACGCTACGCTTGGAGGTATCAACGTAGTTGCCTTGGTAGACGCCGGGGAGGAAGCCGCACTGCCAGTTCTGCGTCTCCTGGATCGGAAAGCCTCCCGGGCAGAGGGTCATGAAGCCGGGGAGGTTCTCGTTCTCCGTGCCGAGGCCATAGGTGACCCACGAGCCCATCGAGGGGCGGACTTGGCGGGCTTCGCCGCAGTTCATCAGCAACAGGGAGGGTTCGTGATTAGGCACGTCGGCCTTCATCGAGCGGATCACGCAGAGGTCGTCGGCATGCTGGGCGGTCTTCTCGAACAGTTCGCTGACCTCGAGGCCGCTCTTGCCGTAGCGCTTCCAGGCGAAGGGCGAGCGGAAGGCCGCGCCGGTCTTGCGCTCGGTGGCGATGTAATCACCCGGCAGCTTCTGGCCATGATACTTGTCGAGGGCCACCTTGCGGTCGAAGGTATCGACCTGGGAAGGTCCGCCGTTGGCGAAAATATGGATCACGCGCTTCGCCTTGCAGGGCAGCGGGGGCTTGCGGGCGGCCAGCGGACGGAGCGGGTCCACTTTGATCTCAGTGCCGCGGAGTTCCTGTTGAAGGAGCGAAGCCATGGCGACGCCGCCGAGGCCCATGCCGACGCGGCGGAGGAACTCACGGCGGGAGCCGAGGGAAAGCGGGTCGAGGTGGTGCATTAGTCGGCGAAGATGAATTCGTTGCTCGTGAGGAGGACCTGGGCGAACGTGGAGAGGGCGGACTGGCGGTCGGGCTTCTTGCCGAACTCCCCGGCGGCCGAGGAGATGACCTCGCCGGTCTTGGCGTCCTTGATCACCGGCGACCAGCTGAAGCCGTCGCTGCTGGCGTTGACGTGGTTGTCCGCGATGAAGTGCACGCTCTCGCCGGCGGCGAGTTCGACTTGCGCGACCGCGAGCGGCGCCGAGGCGCCGCCTTTGACGATGGCCTCGGCGAGGAGGCCTCCGCGGGATGACACGATGCGTCCGCGGACGCCGTCGCTCGCCTTGCTCTGGACGGCCAGCGTTCCTTCGAGGCGGTAGGTGCCGGCGCTGCCGGCCGTCCAGCGCCGGATGGCGGCGGTCTCCTGAAGGCTGCCCGTGTGTCCGCCCTTGGCGGTCAGGAAGACGAAGCCGAACTTCTTATCCGGGACCTGGGGGGTCGGCGCGATGCGCTCCTTCACGGTCGCCTTCATTTCCGTGAAGTCGACGGACTTCGTCTTCGCGAGCCAGCCGCCGAAGCCGTTGGTCCAAAGGGCGGGGGCCGGGGCGAGCGCGGCATCACGGAGGTAATCCATGGCGAGGGCGATCTCTTCCTTCTTCGGTTCACGGCTGAGCACCGAGAGATAGAGGGCCTTGATCTTCGCTTCGTCGGAGGGCAATACGGCGACCTTGGCGGCCAGGGCGTCGGCCTGGGTGCGACCGAACGGATGGTTCATCATCCAGAGCGCCTGCTGGGGCGTCGTCGTCTGGTTGCGCTTCGGGACGTGGTAGTCCGGATTGGCGAAGTCGAACGTCCGGAAGAAGGCCGGTAGGTTCTGGCGGTCGATGTGGCCGTAGAGCGTGCGCCGCGGCTCGGAGAAATTCGTCACCAGGTCGAACGGCTGCCCGCCGATCTTCGCGGCGTCGAGCCGTCCGGCGACGCGGAGCATGCTGTCGCGCATCGCTTCGAAATCCATGCGGCGACGCTGGGCGCGCCAGTTCAGCTCGTTGTCCGGATCCTTGGCGAGGCCGTCCGGGGTGATGTCGGCGGACTGCAGGTAGGTGCGGGAGAGCACGATCGAGCGGATCAGCTTCTTCATCGACCAGTCGTCCTTCATGAAGGTCGCCGCCAGATGTTCGAGGAGTTCCGGGTTCTTCGGCGCCGGCGTGCGGACGCCGTAGTCGCTGGGCGTCTCGACGAGGCTGCGGCCGACGAGTTCGGTCCAGATACGGTTGGCCATCACGCGGGCCGTGAGCGGGTTCGACTTGCTCGCGATGGCGTTGGCCATGTCCAGCCGGCCGCTGCCTTCGGTGAATTCCTTGACCTTGCCGCCGGTGAGGATGGCCGGGAACTGGCGGGGGACCGCTTTGCCTGGACGGGAAGCGCTGCCGCGAAGGAAGACGACGCCTTTGACGGCCGTAGGTTTGTCCAGGAGGACCATCGCGTGGGGCGGGCTCTTCGGGCTCGTGGCCTTGAAGCCGACGACGCCGATCTCGAGGGAGTTGCGGGTGTTGCGGTCGGCGACGTTGTAGGTGCCGATGAGGGAGGCCGCGGTGACGGAGGTCGGTCCCTTCGGGTCTTCGATCAGGTCGCGCCAAGGCTTCCATGCGGGGGCGCCGTTCTTGTCCGGCTTGCGGGACTCGGCGAGCAACATGGCGAAGGCGGCGGTGAGCTCGGCGAATTTCTTCGGAGCCTTCTTCTGGAGTTCGGCGCGGAGCAGGGCGTCCTGGAACATCGTCGGCTGGGCGAGCAAGGCGGCGTATCTGGCGGCGAACTGGTCGTCGGTCACTTCCTTCAGCTGATACCAGCCGCCCCAGACCGGGTCCTTGTCGTTGAGCTTCGTCTTCAGCGCGCGCTGCCAGCCGTTGAGCACCGTCGGGTAGAGGTTGGTGCGCTTGGCTTCCTGGGTGTAGTTGAAGTTCGGTTCCTTGGCCGCCCGCAGCATCAGCGCGAGATAGTCGGCCGTCTTGGTCGCGGAGAACGAGAGTTCGCGGCGGCTGTCCACGAAGTCATCGAGCTTCTTCTGGCGGACCCCGAGTTCGGCCTCGAACTCTTCGGTGTCCTTCGTGCGGGCGAAAGGCTTGAGCGCCGGGAGTTCCTTCGGTTCCTGGCTGGAATTGAAGATCGCGTAGAGCGAGTAATATTCCGTGGTCGGGAGCGGGTCGAACTTATGGTCGTGGCAGCGCGAGCAGGCCATGGTCAGGCCTTGCGTGCCACGCATCACGACGTCGATGCGGTCGTCGATGATGTCCGGGGTGCTGTTAAGGAAGCGCCGGCCGAGCGTCAGGAAGCCCAGCGCGGCGAGGTCGCGGTTGTTCGCCGGGTCCTTGGCGATCTGGTCGGCGGCGATCTGCAGGCGCAGGAACTGGTCGTAGGGCGTGTCCTGGTTGAAGGCGTTCACCACCCAGTCGCGGTAGGTGTAGGCGTAGGGGTAGCGGCGCTCCTCCTGGAAGACATAGCCTTTCGTGTCGGAGTAACGGGCGACGTCGAGCCAGTGGCGGGCCCAGCGTTCGCCGAAGGCCGGCGCGGCGAGGAGGCGATCGACCAGTTTCTCGGTCGCCTGCGGATCGCGGTCGTTGACGTAGGCGGCGATCTCCTCGGCGGTCGGATTGAAACCCCAGAGCGAGAGCGTCAGGCGACGGACGACGACTTCGCGAGGCGCCTCCGGATTGAAGCCGAGACCGGCGGACTTCAGCTTCGCGAGAACGAAACGATCAAGAGGTTGGCGGACCTTGGCTTCATCGGACGGAGTGATGACGGGCGAAGCAGGAGCCTGGACGTTCTTGAAAGCCCAGTGCTTGCTCGGGTCATGCGCGACGGGCGAAGACTCGGTCGGCCACGGCAAGCCTTGACTCACCCATTCGGTCAGCGCGGCGATCGCCTTGGGCGGAAGCTTTTCATCTTCGCCCGGCATGGCGTAGACATCTTTTCCTTTGGCGTGGTTGATGGAAAGGATGAGACGGCTGAGATCGGGTTTGCCAGGCACGACGATCGGCCCGAGTTCGCCGCCCTTAAGAATCAGTTCTCGGGAATCCAGACGGAGACCGGACTTCTGCTTCTTGGGTCCGTGGCACTTATAGCAATTGTCGGCGAGGACTGGTCGGACCTCTTTTTCGAAAAATTCCAACTGGGCGGCCGTAGGCGGGGTGACCTGCTCGGCAGCGGTGGCCGAGAGGGCGATAATAAGGGGGCCAATGAGAGACCGGAAAGACATCGGAAAGGGATAGGACAGGGCGGGGTGCCCTTGGTTCCTCAAAGGTGTTGGCTGTCATCGGGATGTAAAGCCGACGATGCGGTATTAAGCGGTTTGGTGCTTAGGCGGCATGCTTAGGGTTTGAACCGTCGGCCGATGTGGGTGTCTATGAGTCACCCCTCACCCCCATATGACCACCGTATTTCGTAAGATTAATGCGTCTGTGCTAGCCCTTCTGGGACTGGCCGCCCTGGCTTCTGCCGCGGCCCCTAAACCGGTGGTCGAGTCGGCCACCCTGTTCGCGAAGGATAAGCAGCGCTTGGTCGAGCTGTCAGCCGAGCTCAATGGCTCGAAGCAGCTTTACCTGGTGGTCGCCGAAATAGACGGCAATGCCTGCGATTGGGCAAATTGGATTGATCCTGAGGTTGTCCTGGTCGACGGCACGGTGGTTGACCTTACGAAACTCAAGTGGAAGGAAGTCGAGTCGCTTGGTACCACCCGGGTCGGCAAGAACTACGACGGCAAGCCGCTCAAGATTGCTGGCAAGGAATACACCCGCGGCATCGGCACGCACGCCAGTTCCTTTATCGCTTTTGATCTCCCTGGTCCGGCGAAGTCCTTCCGAGCTAAGGTCGGCATCGACGACGGTGGCGCCATCCGTGGCGGCAAGGCCAGCGGTGCCGACGTCAAGTTCGCGGTCTTCACGACCCGTCC
>CALEEU010000044.1 GCA_937875975.1 uncultured Opitutia bacterium
GAGCCGTCGATGACGTTGGCCGCCATCGCGAGGTTGTCGTAGAGGAAATCGTAAGGCTCGGTCGAGTTGGCCTTGATGCCGCCGACGCGAGCGGCGGCCATCACGACGGTAGCCGGCTGCTCGGTGGTCAGGAACGCGCGGGTCGCGGCGCCGTCGCGCAGATCGAGTTCGGCGGACGTGCGCGTGATGATGGCCGTATGGCCCGCGGCGCGGAGCGCGCGGACGATGGCGGAGCCGACCATCCCACGATGACCGGCGACGTAGATCTTCGCGGCGAGGTCCATCAGCGGTTGGCGTGGGCGACCATCTTCAGGTCATGGTCGACCATCTTCTGCACCAGCTGCTCGAAGGAGGTCTGCTGCGGATTCCAGCCCAGGTCGCGCATGGCCTTGGCCGGGTTGCCGAGCAACTGCTCGACCTCGGTCGGGCGGAAGTAACGCGGGTCGACCGCGACGAGCGTCTTGCCCGTCTTACGGTCGACGCCCTTTTCCTCGGCTCCCGTGCCCTGCCAGTCGAGCTCGATACCGGCACGGCGGAAGGCGTGGGTACAGAATTCACGGACCGTGTACATCTTACCCGTCGCGATGACGAAGTCGTCCGGCTGCTTATGCTGCAGGATGAGCCACATGCACTGGACGAAGTCGGGGGCGTAACCCCAGTCGCGCTGGGCGGAGAGGTTGCCGAGGAAGAGACAGTCCTGGCGGCCATGGATGATGTTAGCGACCGCGAGCGAGATCTTGCGGGTGACGAAGGTCTCGCCGCGGCGTTCGGACTCGTGATTGAAGAGGATGCCGTTGGAAGCGAACATGCCGTAGGCTTCGCGATAGTTGCGGGTGATCCAATAGGCGTAGATCTTGGCGACGCCGTAAGGGCTGCGCGGGTAGAAGGGCGTCGTCTCAGACTGCGGGACTTCGACGACCTTGCCGTAGAGCTCGGAAGTCGAGGCCTGATAGATGCGGACCTTCTTCTCCATCTTCAGAATGCGGATGGCCTCGAGGAGCCGGAGCGTACCGATGCCATCCGTGTCGGCGGTGTATTCCGGGATATCGAAGGACACCTTCACGTGGGACATCGCGCCGAGGTTATAGATCTCATCCGGCTGGATGTCGCCGATCAGGCGAATCAGCCCCGTCGCGTCGCCGAGGTCGCCGTAGTGGAGCTGGATTTTCTTCGTGTGGATATCGCGGACCAAGTCCTCCATGTAGAGGTGCTCGATGCGCGAGGTGTTGAAGGAAGAAGACCGGCGGATGACGCCGTGGACCTCGTAGCCCTTGCCGAGGAGAAACTCGGCGAGATAGGAGCCGTCTTGGCCTGTGATGCCGGTGATGAGCGCGCGCTTTTTCATGTGTGTGATAAGTTAGAGGAGGGAAAGGTTCAGGCGGAAGGCTTTTTCGCCTGCGCGATGATGCGCGAGCTGCTGTCAATCTTGGCGCCGAGGCCATCGATGAGCTTCGCGCCATGTTTATTCAGGACCGTCATTTCCGGAATATTGCCGGCGTTGCGGTCGCCGCCTTTGCAGAAGATAGCTTCATGGCCTTGGGCTTTGGCTTCGGCAATCAGCCAATCGAGGGTGGCGCAGACCGAACCATCGGTGTCGATTGAGAGCACAGCGCGATCGACGACGCGGAGGGCGGAGGTCACCGCCAGGCGGGTGTCCTGGTCGATGAAGGCCTTACCCTTCTTCAGGGCCGCCTGGGCGTCGGTGTTGACGATGACCCAGAGCGCATCGCCTTGGGCGCGGGAGAGTTCAAGCAGTTCGAGGTGACCGCGGTGCATCGGGTCGAAATAGCCGGAGGTGATGGCGATACGCAT
>CALEEU010000045.1 GCA_937875975.1 uncultured Opitutia bacterium
CGCGCCAAGGGCAAGGGTAAGGGCAAAGGCGACAAGGGCGGCAAGAAGCCCCAAGGCGAAGGCAAGAAGCCTGAAGCCAAGTAATCTTCGGATTACAGGCTAGAACAAGACCCCGGTTCGCCGGGGTTTTTTGTTTGGGGACGAAGACGAGGTGATGGCGGTTAGCGGATAGCGGTTGGCGGTTAGAACGAACAGGTGACAGGTGACGGCCAACGGGGCATCAGCCATACAGGAATCGGCTGTTCAGCCATCGGCAGCCAGGACCCGGAGGCCAGCGGCCGAAACCTGAACGGCCGGCGCCTGGAGGGCTGGCTCCCGTGGCTGGCACCCGTCACCAGAGAATGCCCTCACCCAAGCCGATCATCCGGTCTCCGGTTCCCCTTTGAGTGCGTCACCCATCCGCCAACCGCTAACCGCTGATACTTCTCATGGGTAGGGCGGCCATTGCCATGGCCGCCGTTCGCCCACGCACGTTTGGATTACCGGGCACAGTCTTAGGCATTCCAGCGTCCGTCCGCCCACGGACGTGATGGCAATCACGTCCCTACCATGAACCTTTTCCTGCTTCCGGTGTTTCTTAAGCATGCGCCTCCCTGCCCTGCTGCTTACCCTGTTCGCGACCTCAGTGCTCTTCGCCGCCGATGCGCCGAAGACGACCGAACCGCCGAAAGGCGATACGCCTGAAGCCAAGCCAGCCGAAAAGGCCGCGCCCAAGGCTGCCGCAAAAAAGAAAAAGGGCATGGGCATCCCGGAGATTCCCGAGGGCGTCTCCATCAGCGACGGCGTGAAACTGCAAGCCGCCTGGGTGAAAGCACAGGAAGCTCCCGCCCCTCAAGCAGGCGATGAAAAGGCTAAGGGCGAAGTCGATAAAAAGAAGAAAGGCAGCCCCCGCGCTTCCGCCGACGAAGCCCTCGCCAAGGCGATGATGAAGGCTGACCCCTCCCTGAAGATCGAACTCGTCCGCACCTACCTCGAATCTTCCCGCCAGAAGCCGAAAGACGGGATGAAGGGTAAGAAGAAGTAAGAATGAGGACAGATGACTGAGTCGATGGCAGAGGACTGTATCGAGGGATGAATGGATAAAAGAGCGCCACTTACCCAAGACAAGTTTTGCTGTTTCGTCACTTCTGCCCTCTGTCATCGACTCAGCCCTCTATTCAGCACTCTTCCCCACCCCATGCGCCCCGCCCTTTTCCTTTTTGCCACCCTGTTCGCCCTAGTCGGTTTCGCCGCCGATGCTCCGGCCGACGCGCCTGCGGCCCAAAAACCTGCCCGACAGATCAAAGGGCAGTCCAACCTTCCGGAATCCGTCGATGGCGTGCCCGCCGAAGAATATGCTAAGATCCGCCGTGCCTTGATGATGTCTTACGGCAACGAAACCATCTCAGCCGCCCGCATCCGCCTGAACGAACTCAAGGAGCGCACCCGCTTCACCAAAGGTCGTAACGAAGCCGAAGACCTTCGTCTCGATTTCGAAAAGGCCCGCGATGCGATGGTCAAGGCGACGATGGATTCCGTGCTAAAGCTCGACCCCTCGATCAATAAGGACTCCCTGGTGTTCACGCTCAACGCCATCGAGGAAGCCACCAAGAAGCGTGGTCAGGAAGCGACGCAACGGGCGCGCGAAAAAGAGGCGGCTGAAGCCAAGCTCGCGAAGAAGGACGCCCCGGAGGCGAAGCCCGAGACGACCGAAGCCAAGGTGGAAGAAAAGCCGATGACTCCGGCCCAATTACTTGCCGACGTCGAAGGCGTGTCCGCCGAAGACATGAAGAAATTCCGCGTCGCCGCGGTCATCGCCCAGAAGGATCCGACGGTAAAGGAACTGAAGGCCAAGCAGAACGAAATGCGCAAGGAGGCCGAATTCGCCTCCCCTGA
>CALEEU010000046.1 GCA_937875975.1 uncultured Opitutia bacterium
ACTTTGCCCTTGCCTTTACCCTTACCCTTCTTGGGAGGGTGCCCTTCGGCGGCAGCGGCAATTTCCGGGCCCGCTCCTCCACCATCGCGAGCCTTCTTATCGGCACGCGCTTTGGTGAGATTAGCCTTGTCGTGATCGTAAATGCACTCTTTCTCATTTTTGCAAGAACCATAATCACGGGCATGAAAGCAGATACCCTTTTTACCGTCTTTAGGGCCACCGCCACCGCCTTTCCCACCCTTGTCCCTACCGGGGGTGCCGCTAGCAAGCCTACGCTCCATAGCGGCCACCGCATCCGTAAGACGAGTAAGAGTCTTCTCATACTCAGGGGGAGCGGGGGGTGCGACGCGCTCTTCCTCGAAAGACATCGAGGACTGAGCCGCGGCTTTGTTGGTCATCTCAGAGGCTTCATGCTCGAGCACGACCTTGTGGGCTTCCATCCAGGACTCGGGGGCACGGAGATGTAGCTCATGCCCCCAGATTCGCCTTTCCTTACGAATCATACGTGCCAGGACGCCTCCGATCATACGGAGGTAAGCCAAATAGAGCTCTTTAGGGGACTTAGCAAGCCCCGCTCCTTCGAGCTCAGTGATTGCGGCCTCAAACTGGGGCTCAAACTGGTGACCAGTGAGTTTACCCTTTGTGAGCGCCGCGAATTCACTGTCGACGCGGATTTCCTTTTCCTGCATCGATTCGGAGAAAAGCAAATGCTTCTCCTTAATAAGATTATAGACGCGTTCAGCGTCTGTCACTACCGAGCCATTTTGATACTCTCTGCGGTAGATGTTGACATAGCTTTTCAGACGAGAGCCCCTGCACCTATTCTTTAGGGCAACGAGCATCTCGCGGTATGGCATGCCTTCGCAATCGTTGGCCATGCCGCAATTGTCCTCAAAACTTTCGTAAAAGTCTTTTACCGTCTTTGAGTCAGAATTCTCGTCCGTGAGATTCATCCATTGAATCTCTGCGCGGACGTTAGTAACCGAACCGCGACCAGAGCGCTGCTTTCCAAGCGCCGCTGTGATCGCGTCCGTCTGACGATCCATGGCAGCATTCTGCTTTTCCATGATACTGGCAAGCGCGGCGCCATCACCGCCCGCGCTGCCGCCCGCTTCCGATGCAGCATCCTTGCGCTCAATATCGCGCTCGAGAGCCGCGATCTTCAGCCGCAAGGCGCGGTTGACGTCGTCACCATCCTTTTGAAGGGATTCCTCAATGAGACGTTTGTTAGCGGACTGGAAGGACGACGGCCCGAAGACCGGTGGACCACGCGGCAAAGCCGGGGTCTCTCCCCCTACTGACCCTCCCTTAGGAATGGTCGACGGTGTACTGAAGACCTTGCCTGGGGATGACGACTCCCGTCCGCCGTAGTGCTTGATCAGTTCCCCAAGGGCAACGATCCTGTACTCGGTTTCTTCTTCGGACAGAGTGTCATCCATAGATGCTTCGGCGAACTTGGCGGCCAGGAGCGCGAAGACTTGCTTCGTCTCCAGGCCCTCCAATGCAAGCTCGTCAAGTATCTCGGCTTTGGCGAAGATAATCTTTATCTCATACGGGTTGACACCCTCGCCGAACGCCTGGAGGGCGTCGGCAAGGCGAAGGGTGCGCTCCTTATACGTAGCGAGCAACTCCACCCTTGGGTCAAAGAGTCGGTTCAAGCGGCCTTTAATAACTTCCGCATTAACTGAACCTGAACTCTCCGAACCCGCGCCGCGGCCCGGGCTACGCGTCGGCGTACTCGGATCCGCAGCACCAACCACCCGCGGTGTGGCGCCTTCATTCCCCGACTGGGGAGGACGAGTAGGAGGTACAATGGGAGGGGTTCCTGCATCCGGCAGAAGTTCCTCCTCATCTTCCTCCTCCAACTCTGGCTCGTCCTCAAGCTCCAGGGCGTTAGCGTCTTCTTCACCAAATTCCATGGCCATGACGTCATGATATAACGCCGCCTCGGTGGTCGCGGAAGTACCGCGATCATCGTTCCGACGGATAGGGCGGCGGCCAAGGCCAGCCCGCCAACTAATCCAATCTGAAAAGCGCACGCGACCGGGGTGAGCAATCTCACCCGATTCGATGAGCCCCCTGAGGGTCACCCCTTCGGCCGCGCCTGACACTTCAGCACTCATCTCGTGGAGACCTGAGTTCCTGAACCACACCGCTGCACCAGCAGGGTGAGTGCACGCGCAATTGGGACCGCGTGCAGAACGCAGTTACTTTCCCAGAACAGCCCCCAACTGTCGAGCTGAGGATCCCTGCAGGAAATCCGGGTCCACCTGAGGACCTTGAGGAATACCTGGGGGAACCACTCAAGCAAGACTTGATATTTTGCACCACGAACTACGTGAGCGCACTGGGAAGTGTCGCACCGTCAACTGTCCTTGATCTCTACCACAGCTGTATGTGGCTTGAGC
>CALEEU010000047.1 GCA_937875975.1 uncultured Opitutia bacterium
CGGTGCGCTCGGCGTAATAGTCGGCCACGAGTCCGAAGACGTCCGCATAGCGCGCACCTTTATCGGAGACGGGCCAGTTGCTGCCATAGAACACGCGCGTCGGCCCGAACGAGGCGGTGACGTGATCGAGCGTGGGCCGATAATAAGCCACGTCCGTCGGTGCTTCGCCGTGCGGCGTCTTCACGGGTTCGACGAGTCCGGAGAGTTTGCAGTAAACGTTGGATTCGGTGCCGAGGCGGCGCATGCCTTCGCGCCAGGCGAGGTCGGGCGCGGCGGGGTCACGGACGTTGCCGACATGATCGACGACGATACGGAGGCCCGGGAAGTCGCGGGCGAGACGCACGGCTCCGGGGAAATCGCCGAGGCCATTGATATCTACCGCCAAGCCGAAATCCGCCAGCAGGCCAAGGTGACGCGCGAAGGCGGGGTCGGTGAGGTCCGTGCTCAGCTTGCTTGCCGGGATGCGAATCCCGCGGAAGAGCGGGTGCGCGGCGAGGCGACGGAGATGGCCGGCGAAGGTGCCCTCGGCCGGGCGCAGGTTGCCGATGAAGCCCACGATGCACGGATGCTCGTCAGCAAGGCGCAGGATCCAGTCGTTGTCCTGCGTCCACGCACTCGCTTCGACCACCACCGTCTCGCGGATGCCGTGCGGGGCGGCGACGCGTTGCCAATCGGGCGGGAGCACCGGCCGGTCGAGGAAGCTGCCCTTGGGCGGCCAGGGCACGCCCTGTCCGCGGGTCGGATCGTAGAAGTGCGTATGCGTGTCGATGATGCGCGTCGCCGTCGGACGACTCGCGCAACCGACGGAGAGGGCGGCCGCGCCCGTCGCGCCGGCGAGGGTGCGCAGGAAGGAGCGGCGATCGGTGGTTCTGTCCATGAGGGAAAAATGAGGTCAGGCCGAGAGAGAGCAACCGAGAGGTTGGGTGCGCTAAAGCCACCAAGGGATTCCGCTGACAAAGCCGGATGCCCGCCCGGCCAAGCAAGGATGCTTGGCCTTACCTAAAGGCAGGCGGATGCGATGTCATCGCATCCCTACCTTTTGAGGTGACGGACGCAGAGGTCGGGGAAGTCGGTGAAGAGGCCGTCGACCTTGGCTTCATCGAAAAGCACCCGCATGAGTTCATCGACGTCGCGCACAGATTTCGGGAGTTCGTCGGCGCGCAGGGTATAAGGATGTGACTTGAGGCCGACTTTCCGGGCGCGGGCGGCGAGGTCGGTCACCCTGCGTTCGGCGGGGGTCTTGCCGGTGACGTAGCTGCTGATGGGCGGGCCGATGCCGTCGACGAGTTGAGCGAGCTCGGCGAGGCCGGCGTCGGTCTGCAGATAGGTGAAATCGGTTTCGCCAGGCCCCTTGCCTTTGCCGCCGAGGAGCATGATGAGTTTGCCTTGCCAGCCGAGCTCGCCCCGCAGGCGTTTGATCTCCGCGTATTCAAAGCACTGGACGTAACAAGCCGAGTCCTTGGTGTCATAGCCGTACTTGCGGAGAATCGGTAGAACCGCGGCGGCGAGATCACGGCCTTCTTTGCGATGCCAGGCCGGGGCCTTCAGCTCGGGGTAGATGCCGACGGCGCGTCCCGTGGAGCGGTTGAGGTTCTGGATAAACTGAATTTCTTCCTCGAGCGTGACGATTTGGAACGAACCGACGCCGACCGGGAAGCGGCGAGGGAAGATCGCCTTACCGGTCTTCGGATTAAAACGTTCGCTCGCGTTGAGCTGCTTTAGTTCAGCGACCGTGAAATCGAGCGCGTAGTAACGTCCGTCAGCCCGCTGACGGCCCGGGAATCGCTTCGCGACGTCCGTTGTCGTATCGATGTGTGGATCGTGGAAGATCACCGGCACGCCGTCTTTGCTGAGGACGACGTCCTGCTCGAGATAGTCCGCTCCCTGTCCGTAGGCGAGGGCTTTGGCCGCGAGCGTATGCTCCGGTAGATAGCCGCTAGCACCGCGGTGCGCGATGATGAGTGGGCGCGGCTCCGCCGCGGCGAGGACGCCGAGGGTCAGGAGGAGGGCGAGTAGGCGGGGCACGGAGGTGATTTATGTGCAAAGGTGCAAAAGTGCAAAGGTGGAACACGCGCCTAGCGCGTGAGGGTCAAGTGGACACGGTGACACGTGGGCAAGGGGTGAGCGCGAGGGCACGAGGACATGAGGGCACGGGGGCAAGGGCTGTCGTTTCAGGTGGCGGGTGAGGAGGCGTCCAGTGCTAATATCAGAAATCTTCCCCTTTAGGGGAATGCGGAGAGGCAGGGGGCGACGGAGGGGTGATTTCGAAAAGTCGGTGTATACTGCCGACCTCATGCCCCGCTACACCCTGCAATCCTCCGCCTTCCTTAATAACATTCGTCCGGTCATCTGGCTCGACGTCGAGAAGCGTAAGGCCGACGCCGAGCCGGCGCTGACGTCGGTGCATTGGGCCGAGGGCCTGAAGACCTATGCCCACGATGCAATCCTGGCGGCGTCGGCCAAGGCCCGCGGATTAGAGTTCCAGCCGTGGACTCAGCTGGCCGCAGAAATCGTCCGTGTGGCGATGGCATCGGAGAGCCTGATCGCTGGCTACAGCATCCCCGAACGTGATCTCCTGATGGAGTCTTGTCCGGAGCACGCCGAGTGGATCAAGGAGCACTACCTGAACGCCAACGCGGCGAGGTGGTTTAAGAATAACCGCCCAGCGATGTACGCCGAGGCGTGTCGGACGGCGGGGGAACGACGGAAGCCCGGCCTGAAGGATTTCCTGATTCAGCCCGCGGTGGGCTATCCTTATAAGAGATACCTGCTCGATGTGCAGCCGGGCTCGATCCTGGGCCGGATGCGTAAGCTGCTCGCCAAGCGCGACGGCGTGCATCGTGAGCTGACCAACGAAGCCCGCCGTGATTGGACCAACCTCATCGAGTACAACCGGCAGGATGTTCTCGGCATGATGCATGTGGTGGGGGTGGTGAGGGCGGCGCTGGGCGGAGCCAGCGAGGGGGCGTAAACTAGAGGCTCAGAGGCTCGGAGGCCCGGAGAGATAAAAGGAGAATGGTAGGGTTGAGCGCCCTCGCTCAACCGCGGCTGACCAAGGGTGGTCAGCCCTACCTAAGAAGCAGGCTATGTCGTGACGCGGTCCCGACCCTACCTCGGGGTTGCGGGATGGGGCGGGATGGGTATAAGAGAGCAATGAGATGCCCCCTCCTCGTATGGTTTGGCCTAGCCGCGGCCGTTGCTTCCGCGAAGCCGCTGCAGGTCTATATCCTCGTGGGGCAGTCGAACATGGAAGGCCATGCGAAGGTCGAGACGATTGATTATATCGGCGAAGACCCGGCGACCGCGCCGTTGCTGAAGCGCATGCTTGGTCCGGACGGCAAGCCGGCGGCCGCGAAGAACGTGTGGATCACCTATCTCACCGGAACCGGTGACAAGAACGGCGAAGGCTTCGGTCCGCTGACGACGGGTTACGGCTCGCGCCAGGATCCGACGAAGGACGGCGGCAAGATCGGGCCCGAGTATACTTTCGGTTTGGCCATGGAGCGTGCCGGCAAAGGCCCCGTCTTGCTCATCAAAGCGGCCTGGGGCGGCAAGTCGTTGAACTACGATTTCCGTTCGGCGGGAGCGGGCCCGTATCCGCGGACAGCCCGCGACCTTGAGACCGACAAGCATCCGCTCGCCAACTCGGGTCATTACTATCGCCTCATGATGGCGCATGCCAAGCAGGTGCTGGCTAATCCGGCACGCGTCTGCCCGGCCTACGATCCCAAGGAAGGCTACGAGCTGGCCGGCTTCATCTGGTTCCAAGGCTTCAATGACATGGTGGACTCGAATTTCTACCCCAAGCAGCCCAAGGGCGCGGCGGGCAATCGGTTCGCGCTGTATTCGGAATATATGAGCGCCTTCATCCGCGACGTCCGCAAGGACCTCGGCGCGCCCAAGCTCCCGTTCGTCATCGGCGTCATGGGCGTCGGCGGCAAGGATCCCCGCAGCGACGACAACCTCGCCTTCCGCGAGGCCATGGCCGCACCGGCGTCGCTCCCTGAATTCAAAGGTAACGTCATCGCCGTGCGCACCGCCCCGTTCTGGGACGAGAAGCTCGGTGCGATCCAGGACAAGAAGGACAAGGTCCGCCAGATGGCCTTCGAGCTGAAGAATAAGGGCAAGCGCTCGGCCAACGCGGATGGCAAGATGACCGAGGCGCAGCAGAAGGCTTATCTCAAGGACTACGAGGCCAAGCTCATCCCCGCGGACGAAGCCGCCATGCTGAAGCGTGGCGCCTCCAATGGCGGCTATCATTATCTCGGTTGCGCCAAGACCTTCGCGCTCATGGGCGAGGCGTTCGCCGAGGCGAATCTGCAGATGCTAGCAGGGCAGAAGTGAGGCGCGGCGGAGCCGCGAGGGGGCACGTTGACAAGGGGGCACGTGGGCAAGGGGCATGACATTAGAGGCACGGAGGCTCAGAGGCTCGGTGGACCAGATAAGCCGCAGGGCTCAAAGGGAAACCG
>CALEEU010000048.1 GCA_937875975.1 uncultured Opitutia bacterium
GGGCAGCACCACGTGCTGCCCTAGCTGCCTCTGCCCCGCCTCCGATGCCATCTCCGCGTGCCCCCTTGTCACCGTGCCCACGTGTCCCCTCGCGGCTCCGCGAAATTACCCAAGGCGAAATCCAACCCACTCATTCTGACTTGAACATATCCGCTAGCTAACTACAAATCCAGATAAGGAATGGAAGTTTCCGTTCGACGCGGGTCCGGTTCGCCGGCCCGCGTTCCTTTTTTAATCTAAGACAATAAGCCCGGGACGAGTTCCATCATCGGCCTTACGTATGAGTAATGAAATGGTCTCATCGTAGACTCGATTGGGATGATCAGGCCTAAGGAGTTTCAAGCCGATTGGCCGAGCGCATAGATCGGCTAGCTGGAGGCCTGCCAAATTTCTAGCCTTGGGGACGAAAATTGGCTTCCAGTGGCAACTTCCCGTACTTGCTTCTACAGCACGTCTGATTTCAAGGTCCTCACGCACGCCCCTAGATTCCAAGATAATCACCTGCGGAATGGCAAGGCGGCGAAACCTCAATCGCAAGGAATCCAGAAGCAGCAAAAGGCAATCGGCATAGGTCTTAACAGCGCTGACCTTACGTTTGTCCCAGGCAACGGCCACTACCTCCGCACGAGAACTCCGAACCACGAGGCTGAGGTCGGCCAAGAATCTCTCACGAGTTGAACGGTCAAAAAGAAAAGTGAATTCACCCTGATTCTTGCGTATTTCACGTTCATGTAAAACCACGGCCTCGTGGGACCAATACTTAATTTTCAAGTCTATCAGGTCGGGAACGAAGCGAAGCCGATAGTCATGGTTATCAAATACGCAGGCAACGATCACGAAAATTGGGTACTCCGGATTGGTGGCCCCGGTGGCATGATCACCGCTTTCGTCGACATAGATCATCTCCATGGCTAACCCTACTCGCTAAGACTAAAGCTGGAAGCAGACAGCGTTGATGACTTTCCCCTAACAAGATGTGCCTAGGTTTCATCACCGCCATGGCAGGTAATAATTCATTTCGAGTGCCATCTCCCCATGCCCCCTTGTCACCTTGCCCACATGTCCCCTCGCGGCTCCGTCGCGCTGATCACTTCGCCTCCGCTTCTTCCAAGCTAGCTTCATCGCCACCGAGGGCGCCAACATAGTAAGCCTTGCCGAGGTTGACCTTCGGATAGATGACGCGGAACGCGCTACCGCTGACGCCACGCTCTCCGCCCGTGAAGTAGCCCTGCGAAGTCGCATCCGGCGCCGGCGCATCCGGTCGGGTGACAACATATCCCTTGGGCACGACGCCCTCGAAACCGGCGAGGCCGGCACCGCGGACAGAAGCCAGCTGACCCGAGGCCAGTCCCGTATCCAGGCTGGTATTATTCGTGGACGAGAAGCTCGACGGATTAAAGCGGGTCGCGCCGAGGACGAAGTCGCCGACGCTTCCACCGGAGCTACCGCCGCGAGGCTTATCCGCGAAGCCGAGGCTGCTGCCATTCTGCTGAAGAATGGAGAGCGGGCTCACGAGCGTGGCCGTACCACCGACGTTGGCGGTGGCGCCAGTGATGATCGATGCCGACCCCTGGACATTCATGTTCAGGTTACCGGTGAGCGTGAGGTTACCCACGGCGGCGTTGCCCAAAGTGGTGACATTGAGGTCCACGCCGGTACCGGTGACCGTCAGGTTACCGGTGTTACTCAGGTTGGTCACGCCAGTGGAGGTGAAGCCGACGTTGAGGTTACCCGTAGCCGTCAGCGAGATGTCGCCGCCCGAGGCCGTCACCTGGCCGCCGAAGCGGTTGGCCGGATTAGTCAGGACGATGTCACCGATTGTCGAAACCAAGGAACTCGTTCCGGTCACGATCAGCGGGCCAGTCTGGGTGATATCTCCGCCGGACACGACGCCGAGGTTACCATTCACGGTCGTAGCCGCAAACGACGTGGCTCCGCCGGCGTTGGTGCTGAGGTTGCCGTTCACGGTGCCACCAAAGGTGATATCGCCGACGGTGGCGGTCAGGCTGGTCGCCCCGCTGAAGCGGTTACCTGGGTTGGTCAGGGTGATGTCCCCCGTCGTCGAGGTAATCGAGGAAGCAGCACCCGTGATAATCGCACCCGTCTGGGTGATATCGCCGACCGAGGTCGTGGTGAGGCCGCCCGTCAGCGTGGTCGCGCCGAAGGACGTCGCGCCACCGGAACTGGTGGTGAGGTTCACCGCGGTGCCGCCGACGGTAAGGTTGCCGGAGGCCGTCACGTTGGCGTCACCGATGGCCGTCAGCTGGGTGCTGAGATTACCGCTGGCGGTGAGGCCGATCTCGTTCGCCGCGGCGGTGACCAAGCCACCGAACGTATTATTCGGATCGGTGAGCACGATGTCGCCAAGCGACGAGCTGAGATTGCTCGTGCCACCAACGGTCAAGGTGCCGGTCTGGGTGATGTCACCCACGGAGGCGGCGCTGAGATTACCCGTGAGCGTGGTCACACCGAAGCTGGTCGCCCCGCCGGAGTTCGTCGTGAGATTCGTGGCCAGACCGGAAACCGTCAGATTACCCGTGGCCGAGAAAGCCGCATTACCCGTGGCCGCGACGGTCGCGGTGAGAGCGCCGGAAGCCGCGACGGAGACGTCCTGGCCCGAGAACGAAGTGGCCCCGAAGAACGAGTTGCCTGCGTTGTTCAGGGTGATGTCCCCGGTCGTCGAGGTGATCGAGGACGGAGCGCCGGTGATGATCGCACCCGTCTGGGTGATGTCACCGACCGAGGTCGCGGTGAGGGCGCCCGTGAGGGTGGTCGCGCCGAAGGACGTCGTACCAGCAGAGCTGGTAGTCAGGTTGATAGCAGACCCGCCAACCGTGAGGTTACCCGCGGCCGAGACCGAGGCGTCGCCCGTGGCAGCGATCAGGGCATTAAGGTTACCCGCCGCGGCGACCGTGACGTCGACACCCGAGAACGAGGTGGCACCGAAGAACGAGTTGCCAGGGTTCGTCAGGGTGACGTCTCCCGTCGTCGAAGTGATCGAAGACGGAGCCCCGGTGATGATCGCGCCCGTCTGGGTGATATCACCGACCGCGGTCGTCGTCAGACCACCCGTGAGGGTCGTCGCGCCGAAGGACGTCGTGCCACCGGAGCTGGTGCTCAGGTTGACGGCCGTGCCGCCGACGATGAGATTACCCGCGGCCGAGACCGACGCATTACCCGTGGCGGCGATGAGCGCTTCCAGGTTACCGGCGGCCGCGACGGAGACATCCTGGCCCGAGAGCGTGGTCGCACCGAAGAACGAGTTACCGGGGTTAGTCAGGGTGATGTCCCCGGTCGTTGAGGTGATCGTGGAAGGCGCGCCGGTGGTGATCGCACCCGTCTGGGAGATATCGCCGACCGAGCTGGTATTCAGGCCACCCGTGAGCGTGGTGACGCCGAAGGACGTCGTGCCACCGGAGCTGGTGGTCAGATTTGTGGCCGATCCGCCGACCGTAAGGTTACCCGCGGCCGTGACCGAGGCGTCGCCTGTGGCGGCGATAAGCGCGCTCAGATTACCCGCAGCCGCAATGGCCACATCGACGCCCGAAAGCGTGGTCGCACCGAAGAAGGAGTTATTCGGGTTAGTCAGGGTGATGACGCCGGTCGTCGAGGTGATTGAGGAAGGCGCCCCAGTGGTGATCGCACCCGTCTGGGTGATATCGCCGACCGAAGTCGTGTTCAGACCACCCGTGAGCGTGGTCACGCCGAAGGACGTCGTGCCACCCGAGTTGGTCGCCAGGTTGACGGCCGTGCCGCCGACGATGAGATTACCCGCGGCCGTGACGGACGCATTACCCGTGGCGGCGATGAGCGCCTCCAGGTTGCCCGTAGCAGCGACGGAAACGTCGACACCCGAGAGCGAGGTCGCGCCGAAGAACGAGTTATTCGGGTTCGAGAGGTCGATGTCGCCGGTCGTCGAAGTAATGGAGGAAGGCGCACCAGTGGTAATCGCACCGGTCTGCGTGATATCGCCAACCGAGGTCGTAGTGAGAGCACCCGTGAGCGTCGTCGTGCCAAAGGACGTCGACCCACCGGAGCTGGTGGTCAGATTAACGGCCGTGCCGCCGACCGTGAGGTTACCGGAGGCGGACGCCGTGGCATCGCCCGTGGCGGCGATGAGGGCGTTCAGGTTACCCGCAGCCGCGATGGCCACATCGACGCCCGAGAGCGTGGTCGCGCCGAACCAAGAGTTATTCGAATTCGAGAGATCGATGTCACCCGTCGACGAGGTGATCGAAGAAGCCGCACCGGTGGTGATGGCACCGGTCTGGCTGATATCACCAACCGAAGTCGTGTTCAGTCCTCCGGTGAGCGTGGTGACGCCGAAGGACGTCGTGCCGCCGGAAACCGTGGTCAGGTTGACAGCCGTGCCGCCGACGATGAGATTACCCGCGGCGGACACCGAGGCATTGCCGGTGGCGGCGATGAGGGCTTCCAGATTACCTGAGGCTTCGACCGAGACGTTGGCTCCCGCGAACGAGGTCGCTCCGAAGAACAAGTTATTCGGATCGGTCAGGGTGATGCTACCTGTTGTCGAAGTGATCGAAGAAGGCGCGCCGGTGACAATCGGGCCGTTTTGGGTGATGGCGCCAACCGAGGTCGTCGTCAGACCGCCCGTGAGCGTGGTCGCCCCGAAGGACGTCGCCCCGCCCGAGAGGGTCGTGAGATTCGCGGCCGTGCCGGCGATCGCGAGATTACCGCTGGTAGCGACGGCGACATTGGCGCCGGTCACGGTCACCAAACCGCGCAGGTCGTTACCTGCATTACTAAGGGTGATGTCCGTCGGCACGCCACCCTGGGTGGCGGTGGCCGAAGTGGTGCCGTAGGCGACGAGCGCGGAGCCCGTCAGCTGCGTGATCGGGCCGGCCAGCGACGTGAGCGACAAGTTCCCCGTGGCGCTGAGGTTACCCATGACGAGCGGGCCTACGCTGTTGGTGATGCTGGCGTTACCGCCGACGTTGATGACGCCGGGGTTGGCCTGCGCATAGCTGTTGCTGACCGTGAAATCGCCGCCCGCGTTGGTCGTGCCCGCGGTCTGCGAAAAGTCGGTGAAGGTCATGGCGCCGGTACCCGCGAAAGTGCCGCCGCTCTGAGCGAAGCTGGTCGCCGTGGTGGCGCCCGCGTTGTTAAGCGTACCGCCGGTGACGGCGAGGCTATCCAGGGCCATGCCGCCCGCCGCGACGTTCAAGGTGCCGCCCGCGATGGTCAGCGAACCGGCGGAACCGAGGCTGTCGATCGAGACGGGGCCGAAGATGGCCGGAGCGACCGCCGGACCGGCGAAGCTCACGTTGGCCCCAGCCGGCAGGATGACGTCGGCGACGTTGGCGAGATCAGGTACCGCCCCACCCGCCCAGTTGGCCGGGTCGAACCAATTGCTGTTACCCGCGAGGCCCGTCCAGGTGACGGAAGCCAGACGCGTGATCTCCGCCGTGGTCGTGGTGTTGAGAATGCGGTAGTTACCGGCTTGAGCGCCATTCAGCGCGCCGACCGTGACGTTCACGGTCTTGGCGGCGGCCACGTTCTTGTCGACGAAGCTGCCCGCGAGCGAAGCGAGGCCCACGGTGTCACCGGCGATGACGCCGGCGAGACTGCCCGTGACCGAAGCGGTCGTGGAGCCGTCATAGACCTTGTCGGTCGCGGTGAGGCCGCCGAGCGTCAGCGTCAGCGGCGTGATGTTCGCGGTCACCCCGGTCGGCTGGACGAGCAGGTAGTTGACTGCGTCAGCACCGATGACGGTGTAACCCGAGACCACGACCGACTTGCCGTCCGCCACATCGGCGTCGGCGAAGAGACCGGTGGCTCCGGTCACGACGAGCGTCGCGTCATCGCCCAGGAGAGGATTGATGACGCCGCCCGTGAGGGTCGCCGTCCGCGTGCGGTCATAGACCTTATGCAGGGCCGTGACACCCGTGATCGTGAGAGTCGGGACGGTGATGTCGGCCTGGACGTCCGCCGGCTGGACGAGACGGTAGTTGGCCGCATCGGCGCCGGTCAGGGTGAAGCCGAAGAGGCTGACCGCCTTGCCGTTGCCGACGTTCTTGTCGGCGAACGTGGCCGTCACTCCCGAGCCATCCACGCCGACGGCGTCGTTGGCGAGGCTGGCGATGACGCCGCCCGTGAAGGTCGCGGCGTTGGTGCGGTCGTAGGACTTGTTCTGGGCGGTGATGCCCGTGACCGTCCGGGCCAGCGGAGTGACCGTCAGCGCACCGACGACGGTGGCCGTGCCGGAGAAGTTGCCGCCACCGACCGTCAAAGCGGTCGCGGTGGCGGTGTAATTCCCGACGCGCAAATTACCGCCGGCGCTGGCGACGGCATTGGCCGCCCCAAGGGTGAAGTCGACCGTACCGCTGGCGCCGTCGGAATATTGGAAGGAGTTACCCGAGCCACCGACCGCCGTCAGTCCCGTGAGGACCTGGCCGCCTGTCGTCAGGTATTCAACACTGCTGATGGTGAAAGCCGGCGCCGAGCCGTAGGTGGCCGCCCCGTTGCCGGCGCGGATGAGGAGCTGGCCAGCGGGGACGATCGTGAAGTCGCCGCCGACATAGTTCATCGCGTAATTCTGGGCACTCAGGCCGGAAGCCTGGAGGACGCCCGTATAAATACCCGCCGCCTGCGTCGTGGCGTTGCTGCGCGCGACGACCAGCGTACCGCCCACGACCGCGGCGGTGTCCGACCCGATGAAGCCGGCGTAGCTGACGCCGTTGAAGTTCGTGCCGTCGGTACGCGTAACGAGTTTCGCGTCCGCATTCGCGATGACGGTCAACGTCGCTTGGGCGATGGTCGCGGTCAGAGCGCTCGGCTGGATCAAGGCGTAATTGGACGCACCCGTGCCAGAGAGGCTGTAACCCGTGACCGTGACCGGCTTGTTGGCCGCGGCGTTGGCATCGCCGAAGACCGCCAAGGCGGTTCCGGCGACGACCGGGGAATCCCCAGCGCCGGCGATCGGCGTGATCACAGGCGTGCCCGTGAGGCTGGCGCGGACCGTGGCATCATAGATGCGACCCACCGCCGTCACACCCGTGACCGCCACGGAGAGCGGGGTGATACGAGCCGCGGCGGTCTGGCCAGAACCAAGCACGTAATCGCTCGCGAGCCCAGTACCGTCGGTCAGCTGAATCGAACTGGCGGTCACCAGGTTGGCACTGGTGACGTCCTTGGAGTTGAAGGTGGCGGTGAAGGTCTTGCCCAAGACATCGGAGCCAACGAGTCCCACGAGCGTGAGTGATCCCGTGGCCGCCGTCGTGCCATCGTAGACCTTATCGTTCGCCGTCAGCGTCGCCGTGATCGTCTTCGGCGAGACCGTAAGGGTACCCGGGACATAGCTCAGCGTGTAATTGGCGGCGGTCTGGCCGCCAGCCGTCAGCACATAGCTGCCCGCATGGCGAGCCCCCTGGCTCGTACCAGCATAGGTGTTGGAGCCGGAAAGTACCGCGTTCGTGTCACCGTTGAGGAAACCGGCATAGCTGACGCCGGCGCCGCCCGCGAAGGCGTTGCCATCGTAGGTCTTGGTCGCGGAAGCGACGTTCACCGTCAAGGCGGCGGGCGTCACGCTGAGCGCGGTCGCATTACCGGCAGCCTGGGCGAGGACGTAATTCGAGCCCACGAGGCTGAGGCCGGAACCAGTGAGGGCGTAGGCACCCACGTTGCTGGTCAGCGTGGCGTTGGTCGTGAAAGCCAGCGTGCCGGTGACGGCGCCCGAGAGGGCGTCGCCATTGCGGAGACCGGTGATTGAGCCCGCGAAAATCGGTTCGGCAGCTCCGTAGGTGCGCGTGGCGGCTTGCGCGACGATGGACAAGGTCGCCGGCGTGATTGTGATGCGGCCATCGACGAACTGGGTGAAGGCGTAATTCGCGGCAGCATACGTGCCCGCGGTCGGGGTGTAGGCATAGGTGCCCACCGGGCTGCCCGCCAAGGCGGAGGAAACGCCGCCAGCGGAGCCCGTGACTCCGGCGGTGACGAAGTCCTCGCCGTTCACGAAACCGGTGAGCGTGGCGGAGTAGGCCGGATCGGCGGCGCCGTATTCGCGCGACGCATCCGCACCCGTGAGGGTCAAGGCGGCCTTGTTGACGGTCAACGTACCGGAGGCGAAGTTCAGCGTGTAGTTTGTGGCGGAAAGACCGCTCGGTGTGATGGCGTAGCTGCCGGCGTTGATCGCGCCCTGGCTGTTCCCGGTGAAGGCGAGCGTGCCAGTCAGGATATCCGCGGCCTCGTCGTTACGGAAGCCACTGAAGACAAGACTGCTACCGCCAGTGAAGGCCGCGCCGTCGTAGGTCTTGGCCGCGTTGCCCGCGGTGACGGTCAAGCTTGCCGGACTGACGGTGAGCGCCGTCGCATTGGCGGCATCCTGTGCGAAGACGTAGTTACCCGAGGGGGAAGTGAGCCCGGTGACGTCGACCCGATACTGCCCGATGCCGCTCGTGGCGGTCGCGGTAGCCGCGAAAACATAAGATCCGGAGGTGGCCGTCGCCAGGTTTTCACCGTTCTTGAAGCCGGTGACCGTGGCGGCGAAAGCCGGATCAGCCGCGCCATACTCGCGCGAAGTCGCCGTGGCGGCGACGGTCAAGGTCGCCGGGGTGACGGTCAGGCGACCATCCATCCGTCCGGTGAAGACGTAGTTGGCCGCGGCATAGGTACCGGCGGCCGGGGTCAGCGCGTAGGTGCCGACCGAGTCGGCCGTCGTGGCTGTCGTGGTGACGACGCCCGCGCCGGTGACTCCGGCGATCGTCGCGTCTTCGCCGTTCACGAAGCCGGTGAGCGAAGTCGTGAACGTCGGATTGGCGTCGCCGTAGAGGCGACTGGCGTCATCCGCCACCACCGTCAGGGCGGCCTTGTTCACCATCAACGTGCCCGGCTGATAGCTGAGGACGTAGTTGTCGCTGGTCAGGCCCGACACCGTCAGCGCATAGCTGCCCGAGTTGATCACGCCCTGGGCCGCGCCGCCGTAGGCCAGCGCACCGCCGAGGTCCGTCGCGTCCTCACCGTTCTCGAAGCCGGCGAAGCTCACGCCATTGCCGCCGGTGAAGGCGAGTCCGTCATAAGTCTTTGCCGCGGCGAGCGCGGTGACGGTCACCGTCTTGACGGTGATGACGCCGTTGGTGGCGGGGTTCAGCGTATCGACGTAATAGTTGGCCGCTTGGGCGCCCGTCAGCGTGACGCCGCCAAGGGTGTAGTTCCGGCCTGCGCCGGCACCGGTGAGCACGAATTCGCCTGCGCCGGCCGCAGCGACGGTGTCGCCGGTGAGCGCGCCGCCGAGCACGAGGTTCGCTGCCGCCAGCACCCGGGTACCGTCATAGGTCTTGCTCGCCGTGGTGGTGAGCTGCTTGGGGGTGACCGCCTGGTTACCGACGAAGATGGGCGAACCCGACAGATTGCTGCTGGTCTGGCTAATGCCCGACCCCGTCAGGGCATAGTTACCCACGGGCAGGGCTCCGCCCGGTGTGAGCGTGCCGCTGGCGCCGAGCGTGAAGGTCACGCTGCCGCCGAA
>CALEEU010000049.1 GCA_937875975.1 uncultured Opitutia bacterium
ACAACCAGGAAGAGATCGACTTCCTCAAAGCTGGGACGGCTCCTGGCGGCACGTTCGTCGACGTCGGTGCCAACATCGGACTATACTCGGTCGCCCTCGGCAATTTTCTCAAGCCCGGCGGTCGCGTCGTCTCCATCGAACCCAATCCTGTCTGCGTAGGCCGCCTGTGCCACAACCTTGCGCTTAACGGCCTAGACCCCGCGGGGGTCTTCGACGTCGGCGTCGGCGACTTCGACGGTAAAGCCAAGCTCGTCATTCTCCGAAATGACCTCGCCATCGCGCACATTGTCCGCGACGACGTTGGGGGCGATTTCGCCGTCCGCCAGCTTCTCAGCATCCTTGATGACGCCGGCTTACAGACGATTGACGCCCTGAAGATTGACGTCGAAGGCTTTGAGCGTGCCGCGCTTGAGCCGTTCTTCCGCGACGCCCCACGTTCACGCTGGCCCAAGCGTATCTGCATGGAGCATCTGCATGACAATGACGTCATGGCTGGCATCCTGCGCGGCTGCGGCTACCGCTTGGTAAAGAATACGCGCAACAACGCCCTGCTGATCCTAGAGTAGGACTCGTTCAGATGGTGCCCGACGACGGCGACCTTTAACGCTGATACCTTGGCGTTCGGCGAGCGGCGGCCTTGGCGAAAAGCCGAAAGAGGCGGCCATGCAGCCAAGCCATCAGGCCAGAACGCGGGCCGACATGCTTGGCCCCACCGAAGATGCGGAATTTGGCCCGCTGGCTCCGCGAGTTGAAGTCAACCGAAGGGTATAGGCTACGCAGGTGTTCTATGTCCCGCTGACCAACGCCCACCTGCCCTTGGTAGATGTCTCCGCCGCCGACTGGCCGCGTGTGCGTCATCGATACCGCATCGATGATGCCGATACGGCCACCCTGGCCCTTTGCCTCGAGGAGATGCGGCCAGAGGTAATCCAGCCCCCAGCCGGTCCGACTCAACGTGAACGTGGGGTGGACTGCGGCGAGGGTCTCGCGGTCGAAGATGGGCGCCATAACTTCGACGAAGTTAGTGAAGCGAATCGCATAGGCGGGATCGCGCAGCACCGTCGGATGGGAGAAATGGGATTCATAGCTCAGCGCCGGCTGCGCGAGGGCGAATCGGAAGGCCATGAAAAGATCGAACATTCGGTTGATGCCTTCCGTATCCATCAGAAGGTCATCGTCGGGAAACCAGACCGCATCATAGGAGGCCACCAATTCCCGTTCGGCCGCGATATGCTCATGCCAGGCGGGCCACTTGGTGCTTTTCATCTCGCGCCAGTAGTCAGCGTCGGCGGCATATCTGCCCGGCTGGTCCCCGTAATAACTCAGATAGAGATCGAAGCGGCGGCCGGGACCTTCCAGCCATCGACGATGCAAAGAGCTTTCGCCCACGCGAGCCATCACTAGGAATCTACGGCGAACCATGCGGTGATCCTGCTTCAGCGAGGCGCTTAGGCAATCCAATGGTGCTTCAGAAATCCCGAGGCAGGTCTTCAGGCTCCCGACAGACGATGGGGTGGAATCGCTTTACCTTGGTGGTATCCATCCCTGCCCGCAAAGGACGTGCGGCGGGTGGGCGGATTTCCGAAGTCGTACGAACGTCGAAACTGACGCTGGCTGGTTGACCCGCTGAGGCCAACCCGAGCAGGATACGCTTCGCCCAGTCGGGCCTAGTCAGCTCCGGATGCGGTCCGGCGAGATGCCAGATCCCGGCGGAAGCAGACGCGCACAAGCGGACGGACCACTCGGCGATATCGCCGGCCCATGTGGGGTTACCTCGCTGATCGGAAGGCAGCGACAACGTGGCCGCCCCCTCGGCGGCCCTCATCACCTGGTAGGCGAAGTTCTTACGGGCGGCTTCACGCCCCCACACGCAGATCAGACGCGCGACCAAGGCGGCTCCGCCAGCGGCGTCCAAGATTGCTTTTTCGGCGTCGGCTTTATGCCGACCATATACATTAACCGGGGAGACTGGGTCTTCCTCGGTATAGCCGCCGGCGACCCCGTCGAACACATACGAAGACGAATAATAGAGCACGCGCACGCCGTGCTGCGCACACCAGCGGGCCACCGCCAATGGTTGTGCGAAATTCTCGCGAAGGCTCCGCGAAGGATCAGCCTCGCAACCGTCGACCCACGTCCAGCCAGCCGCATAGATGACTACCTCTGGTCGCTCAGCCTCAAGCAGCGCGAGAGTGGCGCTCCAGTCGCCCAGTTCCAGGCGGCGCAGAATAGGCGAGTCGGCTGCTCTGGTCGTGCCGACGACGTCATGCCCGGCAGCGAGGCCGGCCGACATGACATGCGACCCGACCAGCCCCGAGGCTCCGAGGACGACAATCTTCATGCAAAGACGGCAGGGAGGTCGGCGAGGCGGGGCAGCGCCTGGTCACGCTCGGAGATGACCGTAGCCGCGCCGGCCGGCCAGGTGAATCCGAACGAGTCCCAGCGGACTCCGAGGTCGTTCGCCGGCGAATGTTCAGCGGTGACCGCATAGTGTAATAAGGCCCGGCCTGATCCCAGCACCGCGAACCCATGGGCGCATCCCGCAGGAATCCACACGGTGGCGGGCGTCGCACCGTCGAGATGGAAAGCGACCGAGCGGCCGTACGTCGGCGAACTCTTCCGCAGGTCGAGCACGACGTCCAGTACCTCGCCGGCGAGGCAGGTCACGGCCTTGTCGTGAGCGAAAGGCGGAGACTGGAAGTGCATGCCGCGCAAGACGCCCGGCTCCGACCAAGAGATGAAACTCTCGCGGACCGGAAAGGCCTGACCGCTCCCCCACCCGAGGTCGTCCGGATGCAAGA
>CALEEU010000050.1 GCA_937875975.1 uncultured Opitutia bacterium
GAGGAGCAGGGTGCCGGGCTTGTTATCCTTGGGCGCGGTCAGCTGGCCTTCGAGGCCGCGGGTGAGGGTCGGGCCGCCCTTGCCCTTCTCGAGGGCGAGCATCCAGCGGAGCATGATGGCGACTTCGTCCTCGGTGTGCTGCGGGTGGGCGAGCATCGGGATCTGGCCCCAGACGCCGCTGCCGCCGAGGCGGACCTTCTTGTTGAGGAGGTCATCGGCGCCAGGCTGCTTGCGGTATTTGTCGGCGATGGCGACGAACGACGGACCGACGAGCTGCGTCTCCACGGCGTGGCAGTTGAAGCAGTCGCTCTGGCGCATCAGCGAGAGGCCCGGGTCGACCGCCACGGCCTTGCCGTCGGCGGGGAGGAAGGCGGAGGTCACCAGCGTGCGGGCGGCGAATTCGGCGGGCTTGGCTTCGGAGGTGCCGTCCTCGGCGTCCTGCGCGGTGACCTTGAAGTCGAGCGGCTTGCCGGGCGTGAAGAAGTCGCCGTCCTGCGGGGCGAGGAAGCGGACGGTCGGCATGGTGTTGCCGACGACGACGGGGATCGTGCGCGTCACGGAGCCGCCTTGGCCGTCGGTGACGGTGAGTTCGACGTTGAAGTTGCCCGCGGTCTCGAGGGCCACGGTCAGCTCTTCGCCTTCGCCGAGCTTCTTGTCGCCGGGCTGCAGTTTCCAGGCGTAGCTCAGCTTGCCGCCGTCGAGGTCGCGCGAGCCCTTGGCGGAGAGCGTGGTCTTGAGCGGTGATGGGCCGGCCGGGGTCGAGACGGCGAACTTGGCGATCGGCTGGAGGTTGCCGCGCACGTAGGAGATCTTCAGCAGGGCCGAGTCCGGGTTGACGCCCCAGGTATCGCCGTAATCGAGCAGGTAAAGGCAACCGTCCGGACCGAAGGTCGCGTCGACCGGGCGACGGAGGATCGTCGCGCCATTGTCGATGAGCGCCTGCTGCTTCTTGCGCTGTTCGTCGGTATTGGCGGCCACGAAGGCCGTGGGCGCGAAGGCCTCGAGGCCCTTGAGGTCGGAGTTCGCGTCGAGGCGGGCCCACTTGATGAACGGACGCTGCCAATCCCAGAAGAGCAGGGAGCGGTCGAAGTGCTTCGGGAAGCCGTTGGTCTTCTCG
>CALEEU010000051.1 GCA_937875975.1 uncultured Opitutia bacterium
GCCGTGCACTACACGATGGGCGGCCTCTGGGTGGATTATAACCTGCAGTCCAACATCCCCGGCCTGTTCGTCGGCGGCGAAGCCAACTTCTCCGACCACGGCGCCAACCGCCTCGGCGCTTCCGCGCTCATGCAGGGCCTCGCCGACGGCTACTTCGTCCTTCCTTACACGGTCACCGATTACCTCGCCGGCGAGAAGTCTGGTAGCCGTCCTTCCACGGACGCCCCGGAATTCAAGGCCGTCGTCAAGGACGTCAACGACCGCGTCGCGAAGCTCCTCTCGATCAACGGCACGAAGTCTCCGCGCTATTACCACAAGGCCCTCGGCAAGATCACCTGGGAGCAGTGCGGCATGGCTCGCGACAAGGCCGGCCTCGAAGGCGCGATCCGCGACCTCCAGGCGCTCCGCAAGGATTTCTGGGAGAACGTGAAGGTCGTCGGCTCCGGCGACGCCCTCGCTCCCGAGCTCGAACGCGCCGGCCGCGTGGCCGACTTCCTCGATTTCGGCATCATGATGTGCCTCGACGCGCTCACCCGCGAAGAATCCTGCGGCGGCCACTTCCGCACCGAATTCCAGGACGCCGGTGAAGCCAAGCGCGACGACGCCCAGTACGCCCACGCCGCCGTCTGGCAATGGACCGGCGAAGGCCAGCTTCCCGCTCGTCACGTCGAGCCCCTCGTTTACGAGGAGACCCAACTCTCCACCCGCTCTTACAAGTAATCACCATGGTCCAGGACAACGGAAAAGAACCAACCCTCGCGCTCAAGCTGCGCGTCTGGCGTCAGCGCCGCGGCCAGCCCGGCGCCTTCGAGGAGCACTCCCTCGCCGCCGTGCCGACCTCGGCCTCCTTCCTCGAGATGATGGACATGCTCAACGAGCAGCTCATCAAGGCGGGCAAGGATACCTTCGCTTTCGACCACGACTGCCGCGAAGGCATCTGCGGCATGTGCTCGATGACGATCAACGGCATGCCCCACGGCCCGATTCCGGGCGTGACGACCTGCCAGCTGCACATGCGCAACTTCCGCGATGGCGAGACGATCACCGTCGAGCCGTGGCGCGCCCGCGCCTTCCCGGTGCTCAAGGACCTCGCCGTCGATCGCTCCGGCTTCGATAAGGTCATCCAGTCCGGCGGTTTCATCACCGTCCGCACCGGTTCCGCCCCGGAGGCCAACAACATCCCCGTCCCTAAGCCCGTCGCGGATGAGGCCATGGACGCCGCGGAATGCATCGGTTGCGGCGCCTGCGTCGCCTCCTGCAAGAACGGCTCGGCGATGCTCTTCGTCGGCGCCAAGATCAACCACTTGAACATCCTGCCGCAAGGCCAGGCCGAACGCGATCGCCGTACGCTCTCGATGGTGAAGACCATGGACGAAGCCGGTTTTGGTAACTGCACCAACTACGGTGAGTGCCAGGCGCATTGCCCGAAGAGCATCACGCTCGACGTCATCGCCAAGCTCAACCGTGACTACCTCCGCGCCCGCGTGAAGGAGTTCTTCTCCTCCACCGGTAAGCCTTCCAAGGGCGGAGACTAAGGCGGGCGAAGCCCGCCAGGGGCAGGGACTGGGCTAGGGCCAGTAAAGTAAGAGGGCGCCGTCAGGCGCCCTTCTTGTTGGGTAGGGATGCGATGACATCGCATCCCTACCCAGGGAACACTCCCCCGATACTCCATACTCGACACTCTATACTCGCGGCGCACCGCGCCCGCTCACTCCGCCTCGACGACGCTTTGTTCGCCGACGCAGGTAAGCAACACGCGGTTGTTGCCGTTGGCGGCCTGGAGGGCGCGGACGAATTCACCGACGCCGGCGCCGTCCTTCAGGGTGACTTCGTAACGCAGCTCGGTCATCAGGCCGGCTTGCACGGTCTCAACGGACTTGAGCGACTGCTGCGCCAGGTGCTGCGCAAACGGCCCGGCGAAGGCTTGGTCGTAGTCGACATCGGTGCCCACGCGAATCCGCAGGAGGTGCGAGCCTTTGAACGAGGAGAAGAAATCTGCCCGCGAAAGGGCGAAGATGATCGCGCACACGAGCGGGACGGTGACGGCGGCGAGCTCATACTGGCGGGCCCCGACGGCGAGACCGGTGCCCATGGCGAGGAAGATGAAACCGATATCGCGCGACTGGCCGACGTTGCGGCGGAAGCGGATGATCGAGAACGCGGCGAACATGCCGAACGCCGCCGCTAGGTTACCCACGACGACGAGGATCACGAGCGTGACGACGGTGCCGAGGATGAGCAGGGTGTGGACGTAATCCTGCGAGTAGCGCGTACCTCGGTAGGTCTGCTTATACGTCCAGGCAACGAGGAGGTTGAGCGCAAAACTGAACAGGATCGCAAAGAGGATCTCCTTTACGCCGGGCTTGTCGGCGTGGTCAGTGACCAGGCGGGTCATCGCGTCGGCGTCGGCCGGCGCGGAGTTGGCGGCAAGAAGAAGTTTGGGCAGGAGGTACATTAGGCGGAAAGGGCGGGGGTGGCGCCGTATTGGCGAACACTCTCGGAGTATTTACTGAAGGGGCGAGGAAAGATTCCGTGGCCCGAGAGGAAGCGCGCAAAATCGTACGGGGCCGCGGTCGCGCCTTTGACTTCCATTAGGCATTGGCCGGCATGGAGGACGGGCAGCGTACAGCCGTCGTCTTCGGTTCGCGGCGTCAGGTCGTCGAAGCGGCAGCGGATGCCTTGGTCGAAGGTGAGCCGGAGTTGCTCATGCCCGGCTTCATCCACCAGCCGGTAGGCGTGGCGGTCATAGCGGATGACGCACGCCGGCCGGAAGCCTTCCGCGGAGATGAGCTGACGGGCCTCGGCGAGAATGCGCGCGTCCGCGGGTGTAGTCTCCAGCGCTTCCGCTCCGTTCGTGAAAGCGATGGCTTGTCCAAGCGACAGCTGGACGCGCCGCTTGGCGCCTTGGCATCCGTCACGATGCTTGATCTCGACGAACGTAGCCGCCGGGATTGCGCCATCATTTGTTCCGTAGAGGCGGAGGCGTAGCTTGCGGCGCGAGGGCACACCCCGCCAGGCGTCCCAGTAGCATTTCCGGTCAGCGGAGTCGTAATAGAGGCTCACGACCGGATAGTGTCCGGTCGGTCCGCCGAGCATGTCAGGCAGGAGGCGTCCGGGAAAGTGGGCGAGCAGGGCGTCCCGCTCCGCGAGCGAAAGGATGTATTTCAGTTCGAAGCGGGCCGCGATCTCCATGGTCAGGGGATGCGCGTGAGCGTCAGCGAATTGCGATCGAACCAAGCCTGGCCGGATTGCGCGCGTAGCTCGAGGACGAGCACCGGGTCCGCTTCGGCGACGGAGAATTCGACGGAGACCGTGCGCCAGCTATTGGTACCCGTGAGCGCAGGCACGCCGTTGAGGCCAGAGATGCGGAGGCGAAGGCCTTTATCTTGCTCATCCTTGCCCGCGATGATGCCGGCGGTCTTGACCATGCCAGTCAGGCGATAGCGGCCGGGGCCAGTCGCGAGCGGTAGTCGGAAGTCGCCGCCTTTCTTCAGGCCGGCCTTCACGTAGAAACAATGACGCCCCTCGAAGTCGCGTTCGTCCGCCTCCTTCTCATCGGCGTTGCGCTCCCAGGCGTATTTTCCGAGCGTCGCCTTGCCGCCGAGAGAGCGGAGCTGCGCGGAGTCCTCGAGCTGGATGCGGATGGCCTGGATGCGGTTTTTCACCCTACTGGCGGCCTCTTTGCCTCGCTCGTCGAAGCGCTTCGCTTCTTGGGCGTCGAACGCGGTGAGCTTCGCCTTGGAGTTGGCGGCCAGTTCCAAGATCCGCTTCGGCCAGTCGTACGCTTGGAAGTTCTTCTCGTAGACGGCGAAGAACTGGGTCCGGTAACGTTCACGCATCGTCCGATTCCAGAGTAAGGCGTTAGGCACGAGCGCTCCGGGCTGACGAAAGACATACCAGCGGTCGTCGCCAAAGACCTGGTCCATGCCGTGAAGCATGAAGTGGAACTTGCCGGACGAGGGGTCCTCGTAGAACCGATAGTTGTTACGGTTGAAGGAATAGCCGTCCCAGTGGCAGAGGATCTGCTCGAGGGCGAGGTGTCGGAAGTAGGCGTCGACATCCAGGATACGCTCCATGCGGGCCAGGCGTAATGCCGGGCTTGCCTCCTTCGTGGCGCCGATCAGCTCCGTCAGGCGGACCTTGTCGTCCGGGTCACCTTGATCGACCTCGATCGGGCCATCGATCTCGTTGCAGAAGGCGCCGTCGTAAAGGTGGCCCTTGGTGTCCTTGAAGAAATAGGAGAGGAACTCGGTGTTGAAGCCTTCCTTGAGCACGTAGGTGCCGAGGCGCTTGCCGTTGAGGACGACAAAGGCGTGCGTGCAGCGCGATGCCGGGACGCCAGCGCGGCGGGCCATCTCGCCCGCGGCCATCTCGAGCAGCATCGTGCCGTCCTGCGCGCAGTTGTTCAGCTGGAACTTGGTCAGGCCGCGATACTCCTGGCCCTTCTTCGTCTTCGCGGTGCGGAGCGAGAAACCGGGACGGTCTTCGGTAATCTGGCGGAAGCTGCCGGCGGAGCCCTTGAGCTTGATTGAGCACTTCTCGAGTTTAACGCCACCGGGCTCGTTGATGGTCAGCGTGACGTAGTCCCGCGGGTTCTTCGCGAGCTTATCGATATTCTCCTGGGAGATGGTCAGCTCCAGTTTTGGGATGAAGCCGGCGAAGAGGGCGTCCGGCGAGGTGTTGACGGCCGGTGGCTTGGGTGCGATCAGCGGCGGCAGCGTCTGGGCGGAAATAATCATCGCTCCGCCGACGAGAAGCGCAGCATGACGGAAGAATGGGCGGAGGCTTGCCAAGGTCGGCGGGGTGCCGAGAAGTTGTCAGTGCTGAAGGCGAGAGGCAATAAGGATGAGGATAGGGTAAATATGAGAGTATCGAGTATGGAGTATCGAGTATCGGGGGAGTGCATGCCTCGACGTAGCGGCCACCGCAGGGCGGCCGAGGGTAGGGGCGTGGCTACGCCGCGCCCTCCTTGCCTGGTCTGTTTCCAGCCGCTAACCGCCGACCGCCAATACCTGTTACGGAGTGCACGATGAATCGTGCCCCTACCTTGGTTCGCCCTGCGGCGAACGCACAACCGATACTCTATACTCGATACTCCATACTCTCACTTCAGCCCTACCCGAACAACCCTGCCACGCTCTCGCTCAATCCGCCCGGGCGCGAACGCCGCAGCCAGATAGATTCATATTCTTTCTTAAGACGTGTCTGTTCTTCGGCAGCGATGGCTTGGCCGGCGGCGCGGCGTAGTCCAGCCCTGGCGAGACGGGCGCCGAGCGACAGCTCTTCGCGGATGGTCACATCGGCAATCTTGGCGATCAGCACCTCGGCTTCGCTGAGGTGCGACTGCGAGGCGGCGATCTCCGCCGCTGAAACGCCGTCCGTAGACTTCGCGAGCGCGTCGGGCTTGGCGGTGAGGAAATCCCAGGTGAGGCTCTTGTTACGGTTCGCCTTGGCGATCCGGCCATCCAGCGTGCCGAGCTGCGTGAGCGCCGCGGCGATGACCTGCCCCTCTGCCAGGGAGAGGTTGCCGAGGATGGCGCAGCCGGCGGCGAAGTCGGTCTTGGCGTTGGCCGCGAAGCCCCAGGCCTGCGCGAGTCCGGCGGCCATGGGCAGCCAGGCGGTCGGCCACGGCTGATGATGGCCGTTGTCGCCCCACGTGGTGAGCAGGATGCCGCGCGCCTCGTGACGTACGGCGGCGCCGACGGCTTCGGCTTGATTGATCAGCGCGTTATCGAGGCGCCCCGTGAAGCTCTGCCAGGCGCTCGTGCCCGGCGCGACGAGATAGGCGCGTCCGAGTTCGCGGAGACGCCCGCACTGTTCCTTGAAGGGATGGCCGGCGTCATAACCCCAGACGACCGGTACGGTGTCGACGGGCGCATCCTGCGCGAGCGCGAGGTCTTCCAGGAGGATGTCGCCCCAGAACTGCACGGTGCGGCCGCGGTCGCGACCGAGGGCGCATAGCTTCTTGAGATGATCGAGGTAGACGCGGTGTTTGCCGCGTTCGGCGACGGCCTGCTTGCTGAAGCCTTGGCCGAGCTCCCACGGTTCATCTCCTCCGATGTTCACTTGGCGGCTCCGGAAATTCGGCAGATAGTCGTCGAGCAGCGCTCCCGCGAAGTCGACCGACGCTTGGTCGGGCCGCAACGTACCGGGGAACTCCTTGAATTGTCCGGTGAGCGGGTGGATCCAGCCTTTCGGGCATTCGGCCATCGCGCGGTAGCGCGGATGGCGGAGCCAACGCTCCATGTGGCCGAAGGTATTGAGGTTGGGGACGAGCTCGATGCCGACCGCCGCGCACGCGCCGTCGAGTTCGCGGATTTCGGCGGGCGTCAGCGGCGAGGCGTCTTGCCAAGCCTCTTCATGGCCGCGGAAGGCGAAGGTGTGTTCGACGTAAAGCTGCAGCTGGTTCGCACGCAGTCGACCCAGCGCGCGGACGAGGTCGAGTAGCTCGGCTTGCGTAGGCACGCGCGTGCGGGAGCAGTCGAGCATGAACCCGCGGACCGGCAGATCCGGCGAATCAGTGATCGCGAGCTGCGGTAGCTCGTCGGGGTATTGTGCGGCGATCTGGCGAAGGGTCTGGGCGCCGTAGAGCACGCCCTGCGGGTCGCCGGCGTTGAGGCGGATGCCGCTGGCGAGGATCTCGATGTGATAACCCTCGGCGCCTTGCGCGGGCTGGTGGACGATCCGGCACGCGCCGTCGGCCGCCCCGGCCAGCGCCGCCCGGGCCGCTTCCATGGTCGAAGGCAGGCTCTCTATAAAGGAGGCGGTCGGGTGGGGGAGGGGGGGCACCTTGAGCCAGCCCCCGCGCAGGGTCAGTTCCCTCGGGCGGGGGAAGAGCGTGAGCACCGGGAGGGCCATGGCAGGAGGGTTAGCCCCTGCGGGCCGACGGGCAAGACGCTAAGATGGACTTCCCGCTTGGAACAA
>CALEEU010000052.1 GCA_937875975.1 uncultured Opitutia bacterium
CAGGAGCATGTCGACCTCATCCGCGGCGCCTTCAACGGTAAGCCGCTGAACGACGCCCGCCAGATCGCCGAGACCAATCTCGCCGTGATCCTCGGACGTATTTCCGCCTACACCGGCGAGATGGTGAAGTTCGACGACCTTCTTAAGCACGAGAAGTCGCCTTACTACAATCTCAAGGCCTCCGTCAGCCCGCTCGATTTCGAGAAGGGTACCGTCAAGTTGCCGACCGAGGTGCCGTCTATTCCAGGGAAGGCCTGATGAGGGCGGAATCTGGCCGCCGCATGGTGGCCATGAGGTAGGGGCACGACTACGTTCGTGCCCAAGGCGTGGCGTAGCCCCGCCCCTACCTGACGTCGACCATTCGGCCGACGTTCACCATTGGGCGAACGATATGCTAGCCCAGGCGGACCTTGGGGAGCAGGGCGGCGGCTTCCGACCACGATACTTCGTGAGGTAGGCGCTTGGATGAAGCGGCGAGGGCGCTGGTGACGCCGGCGGCTTCGCCCATGGCGACGGCGTTACCGGTGACGCGATACGACGCATGGGCGATGAAGTCCCCGCTGATGCACCGGCCTGCCATCATGAGGCCGTCGACATCGCGAGCGATGAGGGCGCGCAGCGGGATGTCGTAAGGCTTCACCTTCACGCCCATGCTGGAATAAGCGGATTTATCTTTGGTCAGCGCGTGCACGTCGACCGAGAACGTGGCCCGCACGACGGCGTCATCGTGTCTGGCTCCGTTGGCGACGTCGTTCTTGACCACGGTGTAGCGGCCCGCCAGACGGCGGCCGTCCCGCACGCCGATCTGCTCGGCGGTCGCTGCGACTTGCATGCCTTTCCAGGGTCCGCCGAGGGAGCGAAGGCCGCGGACGAGGGAGTTCACTTCGGCTCTGGCTCTTAAGGTCGCCGCGGTCACGGCTTCGGCGTCGGTCGCATTCACGCCATACTCGTGATTGAGCATCGCAAGGATGAGGTTTCCGCGAACCGGGAAGAACGTGGGCGCTTGGTAGCTAGGATCAGAACCAGCCCGACGAAGCTCGGCCAGCAACCGCTTCTTGTGACCGTAGCGGTCAGAAT